>NZ_JBSHBN010000141.1:0-25029 GCF_053612025.1 Kitasatospora sp. NPDC054768 | reverse complement strand
ACGGGGCGTCGACGACGATCTCCTCGTCGAGCTCCTGAAGCGCCAGGATGTTGGCCATGTCAGTCACCTCCCCTCGTCATCTCGCCGGGACGTGGCACCGGGCCACGGGAATCAGCAGCTGAACGCGCTGATCGAGCTGAACGGGGCGTCGACGACGATCTCCTCGTCGAGCTCCTGAAGCGCCAGGATGTTGGCCATGTCAGTCACCTCCCCTCGTCATCTCGCCGGGACGTGGTACCGGGCTCGGCCGGCTCCGGCGTCCACCCGTGAACGGGGTGGGCGCCGGGGAGCAGGCACTGCCCGGGGCTCTTGGCGGCGGCCAGCGCCAGCAGGGCGCCGGCGGAGCCGGTGGCCAGGTCGGTCGAGAGCCGGATCAGCTGGTCCCCGTGCAGGACGCTGCCGTCCTGGTGGGGGGCCAGGTGCAGCTCCACCAGACGGAGTTGATCCTCCGCCTCGGCCCGCCAGTGCGGCAGGCGGGCGGCGACCTGGAACAGGGTGTAGGCGAGCCCGGCGCGGCCGTTGAACAGCCCGCCCTGGACGACCACCCGGACCGCGCCGGCCCGGGCCGCGGCCTCCAGCACCCGCTCGGCGCCGAGGGCTTCGGCCTGCGCGTCGGGCAGGGCCAGGACGGCGAGCGCCACTCCGGCCGAGCCCTCCGCCAGGTACGGCAGCAGCCGGCCCGAGCTGTACGTCTGCAGCATGTCGTCGACCAGCCGGCCGTGCCGCAGGTCGCAGCGGACGGCGCGTTCGGCGGCCTCCGCCCAGGCCGTGTCGCCGGTGAGGCGGGCGCAGCGGGCGAACAGCACCGCCGGCCCGGACCAGCCGCGCAGCAGCCCCGGCCGGTCCAGCAGCCCGGTCTCGCCGATCCGCCCGGCGGCCTTGGCGGCCAGGGCGAGCGCCTCGTCCGTCGCGCCGGCCTCCAGCAGCAGCTGGGCGACGCCCGTCAGGCCGCCGTACAGGCCGAGCGAGGAGGGCAACGGGCCGGCCAGCAGCCGGTCCACCACGTTCGGGGCGTCCGGGTGCCCGAGCCGGTGGAACAGCCAGCCGGCTCCGGCCAGCCCGTCGTACAGCCCGGCGGGCGTGTCCGCCGGGGCGCGCCGTACGACGGCGGCGAGCCAGTCCAGTTGCTCCTCGTCCGGTGCGGCCCCGGCCAGGTGCCGGGCGAGCAGCACGCCGGAGGAGCCGTACGCCAGTCCGAGCGCGCCGCCGGGGCGCAGCCCGGCCACGTCGCCGGGATGGAGGCGGTCCTCCCGCCCGGGCGTCGCCGCCCCGTCGATGCCGCGCAGCAGGGCCGCGGCGGTGAGCTCCGCCCGGGGCCCGGCCGCGGGCCGGGCCCCGAGGTGGGGCCGCAGCGCCGGGGAGAGGGCGAGCCGCTCCGTCATCCGTTCGGCGAAGCCGGCGGGCACCGTCGGGAAGGACTCCGCGACGAGGTCCAGCAGCCCGCCGACGACGGCCGGGTTGCGCCGGGTGAGCGCGGTCAGCGAGACGAAGGCGGCGAGCTGGCAGCAGCCGAGCGCGAACAGGTCGGCCTCGCGGGCGTCGGTGATCGCCGGGTCGGTGAAGCCGGGGGCGCCGAGGGTGCGCCGGCGCGGGGTGTCGAGCGGCGTCGAGAGTTCGAAGTCGACCAGGGCGACGGTGCCGTCCGGACGGATCATGATGTTGCGGTGGTGGAGGTCCCCGAACGCCACCCCCTCCCGGTGCAGCGCCGCGACGCACTCCTCGACCAGCGCGAGCCGGGTGACCGCGAGCCCCGCGAAGTCGGCCAGCGTCCGGGCGTCCGGGCGGTGCCGGGTGAGCGGGTACTCCCGGCCCAGCCAGGCACTGAAGGACTCGCCGGGGATGTACTCCATCACCAGGTAGTGGTGCTCCCAGCTGGTGAAGTACTCGTACAGCTCCGGCACGAACGGCAGGTGGCCGATCCGCTCCAGGACGTCCCGCTCGACCAGCAGCCGGGCCACCGCGTCCGTCTCCGAGGCGTCCAGTCCGGCGTGCGGACGGGCCTCCTTGATGACGACCTGTCGGCCGTCCTCGTCCTCGGCGAGGTAGACCCCGCCGGCGTTGGAGAAGTGCAGCGCCTTGACCACCCGGTAGCGGCCGAGGCCGGCTCCCGCGTCGGCGGCGGCCGCGGCGATCCGCTCGGCCAGGAAGTCCGGGGTGGAGGCCCACTCCGGGACGGTGAAGCGCGGGCGCCGGGCGTCCGGCACCAGTCGGCCGTCCGGGTCCTCCACCGCGGGAACCCTGGTGCCGTCCGGCAGCTCGCACCACATCAGGGCGAAGCCTCCGTAGCGCACCGACACCGGGCCCTGGTTCCACCGCAGGTCGGACAGGACGTACGGACCGGGACGGCCGCCCAGCGCCTCGTCCAGCTCGGCGAGGACGGTCTCCAGCTCCGCGGCCGTCCGCGGGTAGACGGTGACGACCTTGCCGCTGGCGGACCGGTCGGCGTACTTGGCGTTCGTCACCGCGACCACCAGCCGGCTGCGCAGGTACTTCCAGGGCAGCCCGAGCCGGCGGCAGACCCGCCAGGCCGTCTCGATCGTCTCCTCGGCGGATTCGGGCGTGGCGCTGACGTGGACCTTCCAGCCCTGCTCCGGCAGCCGGGGGCCGCCGGGCGGCGCCAGCACCTCCCACACCCCCTGGGTGCGGCCGCGCCAGCCCTCGGGCAGCAGGCCCCCGCCCGGAGCGAACCGGGAGTCCCGGTCGTCACACCGCTCCAGGGCGTCGTACCACACCGGGTCGGCTATCGCATACGACTCGTATTTCGCGTCCACTTCGCCCTCCGCCCCCTTTCGAATATCCGCTGAACCGAATTCCGATGTTCGCCGGAACTTTCGAAGCCTCGGTGCCCCGTTCCGACAGGAACCATCCTTCCCGGGCGCCCCGTCATGTGACAACAGTGTTAAGCGGGAACTGAATCCGACGCATACCAGGCGGAATCCCGGCCTTCACTTCGGAGGCACCGAAAGCCCGTGCGATCATGACGCCATGAAGACGCGTGTCGTGATCGCCGACGACCAGGCGAGCGTCCGCCAGGGGTTTCGGCACATCCTGGCGGCCCAGCCCGACATGGAGGTCGTGGCCGAGGCCGCGGACGGCCTGGAGGCCCTGGAGGCCGTCCGCACCCTGCGGCCGGACGTCCTGCTGGTCGACATCCGGATGCCGGAGCTGGACGGGCTGGAGGTCACCCGCCGGCTGACCGGCATCACCCCGGAGGTGAAGGTCGTGGTGGTGACCACCTTCGACCTCGACGAGTACGTGCACACCGCGCTGCGCAACGGCGCCTGCGGCTTCCTGCTCAAGCACTCGGGGCCCGCGCTGCTCGCCGAGGCGATCCGCTCGGCGGTGGTCGGCGACTCGCTGATCAGCCCGCAGATCACCACCCGCCTGCTGCACCACTTCACCGGCCCGCGCCGGGTCGACCGCTCCCCCGTCGAGCCGCTGACCGGCCGCGAGGAGGAGATCGCCGTCCTGGTCGCCGAGGGGCTGACCAACTCCGACATCGGCGCCGAGCTGTTCATCTCGCTGAGCACCGTCAAGACCCATCTGGCCAACCTCCAGCGCAAGCTGAAGGCCCGCAACCGGGTGGGCATCGCCACCTGGGCCTGGGAGTCGGGCCTGACCGAGCGCGGCTGAGCCGGCCCGCCCGCGACCCGCCGCGCGACCCGGGCCCCTCATCGCAGCGCCCGCCGACGGCCCTCGACCCACCGCGGGGCCGCGCCGCCGAGGGGCCGGCCCTCCCTGCCCGACGGGGCCTCACCGCGCAGCAGCGCCCGCCCCAGCGGGGTGACGGTGTGCAGCACGCCGTTGCCGCAGCGCCGGGTGTCGATCAGCCCGGCCGCCCTCAGCACGGAGGTGTGCTGGCTGACCGCCGAGGCGGTCACGCCCAGCCGCCCCGCCAGCTCGCCGGTGGTACAGCCGTCCAGCACGGCGTGGAGGGCCGCGGCCCTGGTCCGGCCGACCAGGGCGGCCAGCGGCTCGTCCCCGCCCCGGCGCGCGCACCGCGCCGCGTCCGGCGCACCCGCGGGCACGGGAAGGCCGATCCGGTCGGGACGCATCGCGAAGAGCAGCGTCGGGGCCTCCTCGGGCTCCCCGCGCCGGGGCCGGAGCACCACTCCGGCGCCCTGCAGGAAGAGCGACGGCACCAGCCGCAACCCCCGCCCGTCGAGGGCGAGTTCGACGTCCCGCTCGGCGGGGATCTCCAGCACCGGGGCGGCCCAGCGGATCTGCGGGTGCAGCGTGCCGAGCAGCGCGTCCACCCCGCCGCGGCCGGCGATCTGGCGGCGGACGTCCCGCTCCGCCTCCAGCCGGGACCGGACGTCCGCCCAGCAGGGCTCCAGCGCCACCCGGTGGAACTCGCGGACCGCCGCGGCCACATCGGCCCGCTGGACCACCGGCTCGGCGCCGCGGCCGGACGACACGATCCGGCCATTCGCCCACACCCGCAGTACGTCCCGGAAACCACCGTTGGCTCCCGAAAGGCGCCGCAGCCGCTCGGCCAGCACCGGCTGCCGCGCCAACTGCCCGCGGACGGCCCGCTGCCAGGGGCGGAAGAATTCCCCGCCGCTCCGCCACGCCTCCAGCGCCAGCACCGCCTCCATCTCCTGGTCGACATTTCCAGCAATTCGTACACGAGCCAGATCCTCGGCAGACATCGCAATGCGAATCACAGGCTGTTCCCCCGCTCGGGATTCTTGCGTCGGGACGGCCCAGGGGAACCCCGCGCCCTGATCGCCGCACCGACATCCTTGCCCGCCCACGAGGCGCGTCGCCATCGGCCGATCGGCCCATTTGATCGTTCGGAACGCCGAATCGGCCGCCGCCGGATGTGCCGAATGGCCTGGATGGACCCGTCGGCAGGCTCGAATCAGCCGTCCGGCCGGGACCGACGGAACCACCCCGCCCGGTCAGCCCCCGAGGCCCGCCACACCCTCCGTCGGCAGCACCGCGCCGACCCGCCAGCCGCCCTCCGGCCCCGGTCCGGCCGTCAGCTCACCGCCGGCCGCCTCCACCCGTTCCCGCAGGCCCGCGAGGCCGAAGCCGCCGCCCTCCCGCTCGGCCCCGCCCAGCGCGCCGCCCGCACCGCCGCTACCGCCCGCGCCATCACTACCGCCCGCCCCGCCGGAGTCCCCCGCCCCGCCCGGCACCCCGTCGTCGGTGACCGTGACGCGCAACGCCGGCCGCTCGCCGCACCGGTCCGGGCCGACCTCGATCGCCACCTCCCGGGCCTCGGGCGCGTGCCGGCGGACATTGGTCAGCGCCTCCACCACCAGCCGGTAGCCGAGCCCGCTGATCGCCGCCGGCACCGCCGCCAGTTCGGCCTCCGCGGGGGCCTCCAGCCGCACCCGCGCGGAACCGCTGCGGGTGAACCGCTCGGCCAGCGCGGGCAGTTCGCTCAGGTCGCGGCGCAGAGTGCGCGCACCGGGCCCGCCCGCCGCCGCCCGCCCCGCGCCCCGTCCGGCTCCCGGGGCGGCCCCCCGGTCCGCCGTCGCCTCCGTCCCGGACCGCCCGCGCGGCTCCGGATCGGCGTCGTCCGCCGCGAAGACCTGCACGGTCCGGTCCATGGTGACCAGCGCCTGCCGGCCGGCCGCCTCGATCCCGGCCAGCAGCTCGACCACCCGCTGGGGGTCCTGCTGGGCCAGCACCTGCGCGGCCTGGGCCAGCACCACCACCCCGGTGACGTCGTGCGCGGCGAAGTCGTGCAGGTCGCGGGCCAGGTCCAGGCGCTGTGCCCGCCGCTCGGCCACCACCGCCGCCCGGGCACGGGTGTCCATCGAGCGCAGGTAGCAGCCGACCCCGACCACCGCGCAGGCCAGCAGCGCGGAGATCAGGCAGAGCTTGGTGGTCACCGCGGGCGGGGCCGGCGGTTCGGCCCAGACCCCGATCCGCAGCGGTATCAGCGCCACCGCCGCGACCAGCAGCGCGCCGTAGCCGAAGGCGGCCGCCGCCGGGGGCCTGCGCACCGCGGGGACGACCGGCGCGAGCAGCGCGACGGTCTCCAGCAGCCACCAGGACTCGATGCTGCCGAACACCGGCCCGCGGTAGCCGGCCGTCACCAGCAGCGACACCGCGCAGGCGGCCAGCACCGAAGGGCCCACCGCGCCGACCCGTCCCGGGGCCCAGAGCGCCGGGAACAGCCCGGCCACCACCGCCACCGCGCCGGAGAGGACGATCAGCGGCCCCGGGTTCCCCAACCCCGCCACCGCGGCCGCCAGCACCCCCGCCGCCGCCGTTCCGTACCCCGCCCTGCGCACCACGGTGTGCCACGACCACGTCATGGTTCGGGATCCTACGAAGCCCGACGGCCCGCCAGGGCGGCTTCACCGAAGGCCGGTCCCGCGGGACCGGCCGACGGCTCACTCCTTCGGCGCCTCCGGCTGCTCGACGAAGTCGACCTTCTTGAACTGCCGGTTCATCGACTTGGCCAGGAACCAGGTCGCGACGCCGAGGGCCGCGAAGACGAGGAAGCCGAGCAGGCCGGGGGTGACCTTGGCGTCGTCGACGGCGAGGTCAGCGGCGATGTTGATGAGGTTCACGGAGGCGCTCATATCTCTATGGTGGCCCGGCTCACGCGGAGCCGGGCCGTCGGGGGGTGGTTCAGTCGCGCGTGTCGGCGGCCTCGGCCGCCAGGGTGGGGGTACGCAGGCCGGCGAACAGGTCGTCCTCCGGCAGGTCCACGTCGACCAGGGTACGGGCGAGCTCGTAGTCCTCGGTGGGCCAGACCTCGCGCTGGACCTCCAGCGGGACGCGGAACCACGGGCCGTCCGGGTCGATCTGGGTCGCGTGGGCGATCAGCGCGCGGTCGCGGGTCTCGAACCAGTCGTCGCAGCGGACCCGGGTGGTGATCTCGCGCTCCTTGCGGCCGCTCTTCTCCCAGCCCTCGATCCACTCGCCGTACGGCGACTCGTGGCCGTGCTCGGTGAGGTACTCGTGCAGGGCCCGGATGCGGCCCATCGGGAAGCCGTGGTTGTAGTACAGCTTGAGCGGCTGCCAGGGCTCGCCGGCCTCCGGGTAGGCGTCCGGGTCGCCCGCGGCGTCGAACGCCAGCATGGTGATCTTGTGGGTCATGATGTGGTCCGGGTGCGGGTAGCCGCCGTTCTCGTCGTAGGTCGTGATGACCTGCGGCTTGAACTCGCGGATCAGCCGGACCAGCGGCTCCGCCGCCTCCTTGACGTCCTGGAGGGCGAAGCAGCCCTCGGGCAGCGGGGGCAGCGGGTCCCCCTCGGGCAGGCCGGAGTCCACGAAGCCCAGCCAGGCCTGCCCGACGCCGAGGATCGCCCGCGCCTCGTCCATCTCCTTGCGGCGCACCTCGTGGATGTTCTCCTCGATGTACGGGTCCCCCTGGAGCTTGGGGTTGAGGACCGACCCGCGCTCGCCCCCCGTGCAGGTGGCCACCAGCACGTCCACGCCCTGCTCGACGTACATGGCCATGGTGGCCGCGCCCTTGCTGGACTCGTCGTCCGGGTGGGCGTGCACCGCCATCAGTCGCAACTGCTCAGTCAACGCCTTGCGTTCCTTCCACACTCGTCGGGCGTTCCGCGAAGTCCGGGTCTGCCCACCGTTCGAACCGCTCACTCCGGGACCGCGTCGCCGCGGGGCCGGGCCGCGGAACGTCACCGGCGCGGCCGAGCCCTGCCCCCGCCGGACCGGCCGCGGGCGTGCCCCTCCTATAGTGACGGACTGGAGGAGCGTCGCATTCCCCCGCACCACCCCGCGCCCCCAGGAGAGGACGGAGTCCGATGAGTGCAGACACCACCGCCACCGGTCTGCCCGAGGGGCGCTACGGCCGCGGCGGCGACCGCGACTCGGACCGCCGCCTCAAGGTGATCGGCGCGGTCTGCGGCGTGCTCGGCCTGGGCCTGATCGCCTGGCTGGGCGGCTCCTACCTGCTGCGCGAGTCGAAGATCAACGGCTCGGTGCCGACCTTCCAGGTGCTCTCCGACTCCGAGGTCCAGTTGCACCTCACCGTGCGCAAGGGCGACGGGCAGGCCGGTACCTGCACGGTCCGCTCGCAGTCCGACGACCACGCGGTGGTCGGGGTCGCCGACTTCCCGGTCCCGGCGGCCGGCTCCAGCTACGACGCGGTGGTCACCCTGCGCACCACCGCGCGCGGCACCACCGCGGAGCTGCTGGGCTGCACCCCGGCCAAGTAGCGCGCCCCGGGCAACGCGCGCCCCGGGCGGCGCACCCGCCCCCGGTAGCGCGCATATTCGATCCGGGGAGCGGGCATCCGTAGAGGGTCCCGCACACCACTGCCGTACACCAGGGCGTAACGCCGCCGTCAATGGCGCGCAAACGCCCCTCCCGCTTGTCAGCAGGACTTGTTAGTCTCGTGGTTTCGCCCCTTCCGCACCGGATGGTACGGGAGCGGGCGTTGCTTTGTAGTTGAGACCGATATCACCACCGACCCCTGCTGACGACTCACACCCTCAGCACAGCCCCCAGCACCTACGAGGAGCACCCGTGACCCAGACCAGCGAGAACGTGACCTGGCTCACTCAGGCCGGCTACGACCAGCTCAAGGCCGAGCTGGACCACCTGACCGGGCCCTGGCGCATCGAGATCGCCCAGAAGATCGAGGCGGCGCGCGAGGAGGGCGACCTCAAGGAGAACGCCGGTTACCACGCGGCGAAGGAGGAGCAGGGGAAGTACGAGCTGCGCATCCGTCAGCTGACCCAGCTGCTGGAGCGGGCCAAGGTCGGCGAGGCGCCGGCCGACTCGGGCGTGGTGGCCCCGGGCATGGTCGTCACGGTCGCCTTCGACGGCGACGCGGACGACCTCATGGAGTTCCTGCTGGCCTCCCGCGAGGTCGCGGGCGCCGACGACCTGGACGTCTACTCCCCGCAGTCCCCGCTGGGCCGCGCCATCGACGGCAAGCGGATCGGCGACGAGGCCACCTACGAGCTGCCGAACGGCAAGCCGGCCATGGTGAAGATCGTCAAGGTCGTGCCGCACGCCGGCTGATCCGGCCGCCCTCCGGCGTTCCGGGCGGCGCCCGGTCAGGCGGTCGAGGAGCGGTACTTGCGCACCGACAGCCAGGAGAACACCGCGGTGATCACGATCGACCACAGCACCGACACCAGCGCCGCGTGCTGCATCGGCCAGGCGCTGTCCACCGGCCCGACCTGGTTGCCGAACAGCACCCGGCAGGCCTGCACGGTGGCGCTGAACGGGTTCCAGTACGCGACCGGCTGGAGCCACTCCGGCATCGAGGTGACCGGCACGAAGGCGTTGGACACGAAGGTCAGCGGGAACAGCCAGATCAGCCCGGCCGAGGTGGCCGCCTCGGGGCTGCGCACCGACAGGCCGATCAGCGCGCCGATCCAGGAGAAGGCGTAGCCGAGCAGGAGCAGCAGGCCGAACGCGGCGAGCGCGTTGAGCAGGCCGTCGTGGATCCGCCAGCCGACCAGCAGCGCGACCATCGCCAGCACGACCAGGATGAACGCGGTCTGGCACAGGTCCGCGAGGGTGCGGCCGACCAGCACCGCCGAACGGGCCATCGGCAGCGAGCGGAACCGGTCCACCAGCCCCTTGCTCATGTCCTCCGCGATGCCCGCCGAGGCACCGGCGACGGCGAAGGTGACGGTCTGGGCGAAGATGCCGGCCATCAGGAACTGGATGTACGTGTCCGAGCCGGAGTTCGTGCCGGGGATCCTGATCGCCCCGCCCATCACGTACGAGAACAGCAGCACGAACATGACCGGCTGCATCAGCCCGAAGACCACGATCTCCGGGATGCGGGTCATCCGGCGCAGGTTGCGCTTGGCGACCACCCAGGAGTCGTGCAGGGCGGCGGCGGCCCCCCGCCGCTGCCTGGGCATCGCCGGGCCGATGGCGTGCTCGGTGGCGCTGCTCATCTCAGCTCTCCTTCCCGGCCGCGACGGCCTGCTTGTCCGGCCCCGGGCCGCCCTTGCCCCGGCCGCGCTCCTTGCGGCCGGCAGCGTCCTCCTCCTCGGGGCGCTCCTCGGCGACGTGGCCGGTGAGGGTGAGGAAGACGTCGTCCAGGGTCGGGCGGCGCAGGCCGATGTCGTCCATCTCGATCCCGCGGGAGTCCAGTTCGCGGATCACGTCGGCGAGCACCCGGGCACCTCCGGTGACCGGAGCGGTGATCCGGCGGGTGTTCCGCTCCACCGTCGGCTCGTTCAGCGCGTAGCCGGACAGCGCGGCGACCGCGTCGGCGACCAGGCCGGGCTCGTGCACCACGACCTCGATGCGCTCGCCGCCGATCTGCGCCTTGAGCTGGTCGGCGGTGCCGCGGGCGATCACCCGGCCCTGGTCGACGACCGCGATGTCGTGGGCGAGCCGGTCGGCCTCCTCCAGGTACTGGGTGGTGAGCAGCAGTGTGGTCCCCTGCTCGACCAGCGTCTCGATGACCTCCCAGAGCGCGAGCCGGTTGCGCGGGTCGAGGCCGGTGGTCGGCTCGTCCAGGAACATCACCGGCGGCCGGACGACCAGCGCGGCGGCGAGGTCCAGGCGCCGGCGCATGCCGCCGGAGTAGGTCTTGGCGGTGCGGTCCTTGGCCGCGGTGAGGTTGAACCACTCCAGCAGCTCCAGCGCCCGGGCCTTCGCGGCACGGTTGCTCATCTGGTAGAGCTCACCGACCATGGTGAGGTTCTCGAAGCCGGTCAGGTACTCGTCGACCGCCGCGTACTGGCCGGACAGGCCGATCAGGCTGCGGACCCGGTTGGGGTGCTTGAGCACGTCGACCCCGGCGACCACCGCGCGGCCGGAGTCGGGGCGGAGCAGGGTGGTGAGGACCCGCACGGTGGTGGTCTTCCCGGCGCCGTTCGGGCCGAGCAGCCCGAGCACCGTGCCCTCGGGGACGTCGAGGCTGACGCCGTCCAGGGCTCGTACGTCGCCGAAGGTCTTCACCAGGTTCTCGGCTTGGATGGCTGGCGCCATGGCCTTGCCTCATCTCCTCGAACATATGGGGCGATCTGTCCCACTTTGCCCTGATATTGGGCGCACGGGCGACCCGATTCTCGGCCCGCGGGGCCAGAACGCGATGTATCGCGAGTCTCCCAGTACGCGATATATCGCGTCAAGGGAGAGGGGTCAGCGGGAGACCACGTACCCCGCGTCCCGCAACTCCCCGACCACCAGCGCGCAGTGCTCCGGCCCCTTGGTCTCCAGGTGCAGGTCCACCTCGACCTCGGTCAGCCCCAGCCGCGGGTCGATCCGCACGTGCGCCACGTCCAGCACGTTGGCGTCCACCCTGGTCAGCACCGACAGCAGGCCCGCCAGCGCGCCCGGCCGGTCCGCCAGCCGCACCCGCAGCGACAGGTAGCGCCCGGCCGCCGCCAGCCCGTGCCGCAGCACCCGCTGCATCAGCTGGGGGTCGATGTTGCCACCGGACAGCACCGCCACCACCGGGCCCTCGAAGGAATCCGGCTGCTCCAGCAGCGCCGCGATCGGCGCCGCTCCGGCCGGCTCCACCACCAGCTTCAGCCGCTCCAGCCCGAGCAGCAGCGCCCGCGACAGCGCGTCCTCGGAGACCGTACGGATGCCGTCCGCCAGCGTGTTGACCACCTCGAACGGGATGTCGCCGGGGCGCCCGACCATGATCCCGTCCGCCATGGTGGCGAAGTGCTCCAGCGACACCGGCCGCCCGGCCGCCAGCGAGGGCGGGTACGCGGCCGCACCGGCCGCCTGCACCCCGACCACCCGCACGTCCGGGCGCAGCGGCTTGACCGCCGCCGCGATCCCGGCCAACAGCCCGCCGCCGCCCACCCCGACCAGGACGGTCCGCACCTCCGGGCACTGCTCCAGGATCTCCAGGCCGACGGTCGCCTGCCCGGTGACCACGTCCCAGTGGTCGAAGGGGTGGATGAACACCGCGCCGGTCGCCTCCGCGTACCGCTGCGCGGCCTGCAGGGCCTCGTCCACGGTGGCGCCGTGCAGCCGCACCTCGGCGCCGTACTCGCGGGTCGCCGCGACCTTCGGCAGCGGAGCGGCCACCGGCATGAACACCGTGGAGCGCACGCCCAGCAGCGCGGCCGCCAGCGCCACCCCCTGGGCGTGGTTCCCGGCGCTCGCCGCCACCACCCCGCCGGCCCGCTGCACCGGCGAGAGTCCCGCGATCCGCACGTACGCCCCGCGCAGTTTGAAGGACCCGGTGCGCTGGAGGTTCTCGCACTTCAGGTGGACCGGCGCACCGATCAGCCCGGAGAGGTACCGGCTGCCCTCCATCGGGGTCACCCGCGCGACCCCGGCGAGCATCTTCTGGGCACCGCGGACGTCGTCGAGGGTGATCGGCCAGGTGTGCATGGCGCCAGACTACGGGTGGGGGCGGCGGCAATCCGGGATGTCGGGCCTGTTCCCGGGCCCGCCCGGCCCGCGTACTCTGCTGCTTCTGAGCCTCCCTCACCGCACGACGATCGTGAGCCGCGATGACGACGACCTCGCCCCAGGCCACCGACCGCATCGACCCCGTGCACGCCCGACTCCAGTACCAGCTCGCGGTGTTCGCGCGCCGGATGGAGCAGGTCCGGACCTCCGGCGGCGGGGTCGGGGCGCTGGACCGGGCCGCCTATCTGCTGCTCGACCGGCTGGAGCGGCACGGGCCGGCCAACGTCAAGGCCCTGGCCGAGGCCCTGGGCGTGGACTCCTCCACGGTGACCCGCCAGGTCGCCCCGCTGGTCGCGGCCGGGCTGGTCGGCCGGGTGCAGGACCCTGCCGACCGCCGTGCCGTACGGCTCGCGCTGACCTCGCACGGCGTCGGCCGGCTCACCGAAGTCCGGGACGGCCGGGCCGAGTTGACCCGCCGCCTGATGGCCGACTGGCCACCGGAGGAGCAGCACGCGTTCTGCGCCCTGCTGGCCCGCTTCAACCTCGCGATGGAGACGTACACGGCGGACCAGCAGGGGCAGTGAGCGGCGACGAGGGGCCGCGGGGCCCCTACCGCCTCAGCCCAGCGCCTGCTTGAGGTCGGCCAGCAGGTCGTCGATCGACTCGATGCCGACCGAGACGCGCACCAGGTCGGACGGCACCTCCAGCGCCGAGCCCGCCACCGAGGCGTGGGTCATCCGGCCCGGGTGCTCGATCAGCGACTCGACACCGCCGAGCGACTCGCCGAGGGTGAACAGCTGCGCGCGGTTGCAGACCTCGACGGCCGCCTCCTCGCCGCCGGCGACCCGGAACGAGACCATGCCGCCGAAGGCCTTCATCTGCTTGGCCGCGATGTCGTGGCCGGGGTGCTCGGGCAGGCCCGGGTAGAGCACCTGGCTGACCTTCGGGTGGCTCGCCAGCAGCTCGGCGACCTTCTCCGCGTTGGCGCTGTGCCGGTCCATCCGGACGCCCAGCGTCTTGATGCCGCGCAGCACCAGCCAGGCGTCGAACGGGCCGGAGACGGCGCCCATCGCGTTCTGGTGGTACGCCACCTCCTCGCCGAGGCCCGCGTCGGCCAGCACCAGCGCACCGCCGACCACGTCCGAGTGGCCGCCCATGTACTTGGTGGTGGAGTGCACCACGGCGTCCGCGCCGAGCGCGATCGGCTGCTGGAGGTACGGGCTGGCGAAGGTGTTGTCGACCACCAGCAGCGCACCGGCGCCGTGGGCGACCTCGGCGAGCGCGGCCAGGTCGGTGATGCCCAGCAGCGGGTTGGACGGGGTCTCCACCCACACCGCGCGGGTGTTGGGGCGGATCGCCTCGCGGACGGTGGCCAGGTCCTGGGTGTTGGCCACGGAGAACTCGACGCCCCAGCGGGTCAGCACCTTGGCGAACAGCCGGAAGGTGCCGCCGTAGGCGTCGTTGGGGATCACGATGTGGTCGCCCGGCTTGAGGATGCTGCGCAGCAGGGTGTCCTCGGCGGCCAGGCCGGAGGCGAAGGCGAGGCCGCGGGCGCCGCCCTCCAGCGCCGCGAGGCACTCCTCCAGCGCGGTACGGGTCGGGTTGGCGCTGCGGCTGTACTCGTAGCCGCCCCGCAGGCCGCCCACCCCGTCCTGCTTGTAGGTGGACACCTGGTAGATCGGCGTGACGACGGCCCCGGTCTGGGGGTCTGCCTCCTGACCCGCGTGGATGGCGAGGGTCTCGAAGCCCTGAGGAAGCTGGTGCTCGGTCATGGGTCCGAGCCTAGTGTGCGAATGCCGTCGAGCCCGCACGAACCGACGATCGGGACGAACCCGCAGGTGGGAGCGGGGGTGCGGCGGGCCGCAAGCGCGGCGCGCGGGCCCCTTCGGCCGCCGCGACCCCATCGCTCGAACACGCGTTCAGCGCCGGGCCCGACCGGCCGCCGCCGACGGCCGCGACGGCCGCTCCCGGAATCCGGGGGCGGCCGTTCGCGTTGCACACCGTGCCAGGATCCCCGACCCGCTGGAGCAGGCCGTGCTGTTCAACCGCCACAAGACCTCGCTCGTCCCCGCCGACCAGGCGCTGCCCGGCCGGCCGACCCCGGCCTTCACCCTGACCGAGCCGCACACCGTGCTCGGGCACCCGCTGTCCGGCCCGTACCCGGACGGCCTGGAGGTGGCCGACTTCGGGCTCGGCTGCTTCTGGGGCGCCGAACGCGTCTTCTGGCAGCTCCCCGGCGTCTGGACGACGCTGGTCGGCTACCAGGGCGGCCACACCCCCAACCCGACGTACGAAGAGGTGTGCAGCGGGCTGACCGGGCACACCGAGGCGGTCCGGGTGGTGTACGACCCGGCGGTGATCCCCTACGAGCGCCTGCTGAAGACCTTCTGGGAGGCGCACGACCCGACCCAGGGCAACCGCCAGGGCAACGACGTGGGCACCCAGTACCGCTCCGCCGTCTACACCCACTCCCCGGCCCAGGCCGAGGCCGCGGCGGCCACCCGGGACGCGTTCCAGCCCTCGCTGACCGCGCTCGGTTACGGCCCGATCACCACCGAGATCGCCCCGGCGGGCCCGTTCCACCCCGCCGAGCCGTACCACCAGCAGTACCTGTCGGAGGCCAAGAACCCCAGCGGCTACTGCGGTCTCGGCGGCACCGGGGCCTCCTGCCCGATCGGCGTGGCCCGCACCCGGGGCTGACCTCCCGGGCGCCGGGAAGGCCCGGGGGCGGGCCCGGACGCGGCCCGAACGCGGCCCGGGGCGGGCCCGGGAGCGGCCACTCAACGTGACCGATCCCCGATCGGGGCGCAGACTGGAAGGGCCAGCAGGGCCGGCCCGGCCACCCGCTGGTGGCCGGGCCGTCCTCGTGGGAGAGGAGTGCGCCATGTCCGATCTCTACCAGCGGAACTTCGACGATCCCGAGGAAGTCCGTCCCTTCGAGGAGGGCACAGGGGAGCTACGGCTGGTCAACCTGGACGGCGGCCCGGTGGGCCGGGCCGTGTTCGAACCGGGTTGGCAGTGGTCCAAGCACGTGAAGCCGATCGCCGGGACCGACAGCTGCCAGGCCTCCCACGCCGGGTACGTGGTCTCCGGCCGGATGAAGATCGTCATGGACGACGGCCGGGGATTCGAGGTCGGCCCCGGCGACTTCATGCTCTGTCCGCCCGGACACGACGCCTGGACGGTGGGCCCGGAGGCCTGTGTGATCGTCGACTGGCAGGGCTTCGCGGACTACGCGAAGCGGTGAACGGAACGCCTCAGAGCATGGCGGGCGGCTTCTCCGCGGCCCCGTCCGCCGCCTGGCCGGGGCTTCCCGCCAGGAGCTTCCCGGCGGCGTCGTAGGCCCCGACGGCCGGGACGGCCTGCACCCTCCCCGTCCGGAGGTCGGCCCGCGGCAGGTCGCCGTAGTAGGAGATCCAGCCCTGCATGCCCGGGGTGGTGAGCAGGGTGGCGACGGTGGGCCTGCCGCCCACGAAGAGGACGATCCGGGCCGGGGTCGGCCCCCGGTAGTAGCTGTGCACGACGAGGCGGTCGGCCGTCTCGTTGTAGGCCAGGGTGATGCCGGGCCGGTCGTACGGCATGCCGGGGGCGGAGAGGACGTCGGTGCACGCCGTGCGCCCGTAGACGCCGGTCGCCGGTTCGACGGTGTCCTGGCAGTCCTGGGTCGGGGTCACCGACAGCCGGATCCCGGGGACCACCTCGACCTTCTCCTTCGCCGCGACCCGCTTCACCGGCGACAACGGCAGCCCGGTCGGCGTCGGCGCGGTGCGCGCCGGGACGGCGGGCGCCCCCGCGGCCGTCGCCGCCGAGGGCGCCATCGCCGCCCCGGCCTCGCCCGCGATCCGCCCGGCGTGCCGGGCGTTCCCGGCCGTCACCGCCGTCACCCCGCAGACCACGGCCACCGCGACCACGGCGGCCCCGGTCCCGGCCCTGCGCCTGGCCCGGCGGCGTCGGGCGCCCGCGATGATCACCACCGGGTCCGGTCCGACCGCGTAGGGGTCCTCGTCCTTGAGCAGTTCGCCGATCCGGCGCTCGAAGCTCATACCGTCACCTCGATGTGCGTCGTGGGACCCACCGCCACGCCGGAGCGGTCGGCGAGTTCGGGCAGTGCGCGCAGCTTCGACATCGCCCGGTGCAGCGTGCTCTTCACCGTGCCCGGGGCGATGCCCAGTTCGGCCGCGATGGCGGCCTCGGTGAGGTCTCCGTAGTACCGCAGCACGACGACCGTCCGCTCCCGGCGGGTGAGCGTGCCCAGCGCCTGGTGCAGCACGGCCCGTTCGGCCTGCCGTTCGGCGAGGTCGTCGGCGAGCGGCCGGTCGGGGACGCGTTCGATGGGCAGCTCGTGGTTGCGCAGCCGGCGCCACCAGTCGCGGTGCTGGTTCACCACGATCCTGCGGACGTACGCGGTGGGGTCGTCGCCGGTGATCCGGTGCCAGTGCAGGTAGGCGCGTTCCAGCGCCGACTGCACGATGTCCTTGGCCCGGTCCGGGTCTCCGGTCAGCAGCTCGGCCAGCCGCAGCAGTTGGCGGCCGCTCCCGGCGACGAACGCGCTGAACTCGTCGTCCTGTCGCTGCCTCTGCTCGCGTTTCACACCCGTCCTACTCCTCGGGCGGACCGCGAGGTTCGGTCCGCCCGGGAGGTTTTTCCGGCCGGGGTGCGGTGCCGGGTCAGACGGCGCTGCCGGCCTTCCAGGCGGCCCAGCCCATGTTCCAGCCGTTCAGGCCGTTGTCCGGGGCGACCGTCTTGTCGCCGGAGTTCACGACCTCGACCACGTCGCCGACCATCGAGGACTTGTAGAACTTGAAGCCGTCCGTACCGGTGTCCTGGGCGCCCTGGGCGTCCCGCAGGCCGATGCAGCCGTGGCTGGTGTTCTGGCCGCCGAAGATCGACGGCGAGGACCAGTAGTTGCCGTGGATGAAGGTGCCCGACGTGCTGAGGCGCTGGGCGTGCGGCACGTCCGCGATGTCGTACTCGCTGCCCAGGTTGACCGTCTGCGAGTTCATCCGGGTCTGGGTGTACTGCTCGGAGATCACCATCTTGCCGCCCCAGGTGGTGTGCTCGGGCGAGCCGCCGGAGATCTTGTAGACCGCGCTGACCTGGCCGTCGGTGGTGACGGTGAGCTTCTTGGTGGCGAGGTCGGCGACGCTGGTCTGGGCGCGGCCGATGGTGAAGCTCACGTCCTTGGACTGGGTGCCGTAGACGCCCTTGGCGCCCTCGACGTCCTTGAGCCGGAGCTTGAGGGTGACCTTGGTGCCCTTGGCCCAGTACTCCTGCGGCCGGAAGTCGAGGCGGGTGCTGGAGAACCAGTGGCCGACGATCTCGACGCCCGGCTCGGCTATCACCGTGATCGCCTGCTGGACGGCCTTGCGGTCGGTGACCGGCTTGCTGAAGCTGATCGAGACCGGCATGCCGACGCCGACGGTGGAGCCGTCCTCGGGGGTGAAGTAGCCCACGAAGGTGTTGGCCGGGGTCGCCGTGGTGAAGACGGCGTTGGAGTCCGCCTCCAGCTTGTCCTTGTCGAGGGCGGTGGCGGCGACGGTGTACTTGGTGCCGCTGGCGGGGGCGGCGGCCGAGGTCCAGCCGGTGCCGTCGGCGGAGAGCTGGCCGGCCAGCTCCTTGCCGGTGCTGTCGGTGACCTTGACGCTGCTCAGGGTGCCGTTGGCGACGGTGACCTTGACCGGCTCGCTGAAGCTCGCGGAGGCGGCGCCGTCGGCCGGGGCGACGGTGATGACCGCGGCCGAGGTCTTCGGGGCGCTGCTCGCACCGCCACCGGCCGGGGTGCCGCTCGCTCCGCCGGAGCCGCTGCCGCTGCCGCCGCCGTTGCTGCCACCGCCGTTACCGCTGCCGCCGCCGCTGTTGTCGTTGCAGGCCGCCAGCAGCAGGACGGGCGCGCCGATCAGTCCCGCGAGGACCCCGCGTCGGCTCCAGTTGCTTCCGGCCACCCGCCCCTGACCGTCCCGTGCCGTCACGTCGCGTCTCCCTGCTGATCATCCCGGGCATTACGGATACAGAAACGCAATACGCCCGTTCACGGTTCCATCACCGAAGGGTAAGCGATCGTATGAGATGACCCAACTTCCCGACGAACAGGGACAAAACGCCCGGCCCGCGGAGCGGACCGGGCGTTCACTTGCGGTGACGGCGAGCACCGTCACCCGGCGGTTCCGTCCTACTCGGCGGACCCCTCCACCTGGTACTCGTCCCACTCCTCGTCGTCCGGGTCGAACTCGGTCTGCGCCGACTCCCAGGTCGCCGAGGCGAGCTCCACGCCGGGCACGTCGCCGAGCAGCGCGACGGGGTCGATGAAGTGGGCGAGCGAACCCGACGGGTCCACCTCGATGGCCTCGACGGACTGGGCGCGCTCCTCGTCGTCGAGGTACTCGTCCGCGGTGACCGCCTCCAGGGCGGCGGCCTTCAGCGCGCCCTCGTCGGTGATCTCCGCGATGAGCTCGATCTTCACCCGGACGTAGCGCGGGGCATCCTGGTCGGTCGTTTCAGTGCTGGTCATGCGTGCGAGCGTACGGGACGGCCGCGCCCGGCGCGGAGCACGGGCGGCCGCCCGGAGCACGCCCCGCGCGCCCGGCGCGAACGGCGCGAACGGCGCGAACGGAAGGGGCCGGCCCCTCGGAGAAGGACCGGCCCCACCGTTGCCCCGCCTGGGCTCCCCCACCCGGGAGCCGCGCGGACACGCGCCGTGCGGCGCGGTGCTGCCGCGGGAGCCGCCGCACCCTGTCAGCCGGCCGGGGCCGGGCAGGGGCGGGACGACGGCGCCTCCCACGGCGGAGGACACAGCGGCCGGGTCAGGGCCACCCGATGTGTCCGGAGCCGACCGCGGTCGCCGGGGAGCCGCTCCCGGACGGTTGCCGTCGCCTCACTCGGCGTCCTGCCGTTGACCACCACGATGCCCGAGCCGTGTTAACCACGTGCTGCGGACAGGTGACGCCGGTGTACCACTTCCGCCGTGGACGAATCCTCCGCGCCCGTCCGCGGCAACGGGAACGCGACGACAGGGCGGTGACGGGGCGCCGGTGACGCCGGGTCAGTGCTGGCTGCGACCGGTCAGGAAGCCCAGCAGGTCCTGGCGGGTGACGATGCCCTGCGGCTTGCCCTCGACCAGCACGACGGCCGCGTCGGCCTTCTCCAGCACGGTCATCAGGTTGGTGACGGTCTCGCCCGAGCCGACCACCGGCAGCGGCTTGGACATCACCTTGTCCAGCGTGTCGGTGAGCTCGATGTCCTTGGCGAAGATGCCCTCCAGCAGCAGCTTCTCCACCACCGAGCCGATCACCTCGCCGGCCATGATGTCCGGGTGGCCGGCCCCCGGGGAGACCACCGGCATCTGCGAGACGCCGTACTCGCGCAGCACCCGGACCGCCTCGGCGACCGTCTCGTTGGGGTGCATGTGGACGAACTGCGGGACGCCGCCCTGCTCGATGGACTCCTTGCGGGCCAGCACCTCGCCGATGTGCGCCTCGTCGGTGGACGAGGGCAGGAAGCCGTAGTCGGCCATCCAGTCGTCGTTGAAGATCTTCGACAGGTAGCCGCGGCCGCCGTCCGGCAGCAGCACCACCACGACGTCGTCCGGCCCGAGCCCGCGGGCCACCTCCAGCGCGGCCACCACGGCCATGCCGCAGGAGCCGCCGACCAGCAGGCCCTCCTCCTTGGCCAGGCGGCGGGTCATCTGGAACGAGTCCTTGTCGGAGACGGCGACGATCCCGTCCGCGACGCCGCGGTCGTAGGCGGTCGGCCAGAAGTCCTCACCGACGCCCTCGACCAGGTACGGCCGGCCGGTGCCGCCCGAGTAGACCGAGCCCTCCGGGTCGGCGCCGATCACCTGGACCTTGCCGCCGGAGACCTCCTTCAGGTAGTTGCCGGTGCCGGAGATGGTGCCGCCGGTGCCGACGCCCGCCACGAAGTGGGTGATCTTCCCCTCGGTCTGCTCCCACAGCTCCGGGCCGGTGGAGTGGTAGTGCGAGGCCGGGTTGTCCGGGTTGGAGTACTGGTCCGGCTTCCAGGCGTTCGGGGTCTCCCGGACCAGGCGGTCGGAGACGTTGTAGTACGAGTCCGGGTGCTCCGGAGCGACGGCGGTCGGACAGACGACCACCTCGGCGCCGTACGCGCGCAGGGTGTTGATCTTGTCGGTGGACACCTTGTCGGGACAGACGAAGATGCACTTGTAGCCCTTCTGCTGGGCCACGATCGCCAGGCCGACACCGGTGTTGCCGGAGGTCGGCTCGACGATGGTGCCACCCGGCTTGAGGGCGCCCGAGGCCTCGGCGGCCTCGATCATGCGCATCGCGATGCGGTCCTTGACCGAGCCACCGGGGTTGAAGTACTCGACCTTCGCCAGCACTGTCGCGCTGATGCCCTCGGTGACCTTGTTCAGCTTGACCAGCGGCGTGTTGCCGACCAGGTCGATGATCGAGTTGTGGTACCGCACGGGGATCCTCCCGGAGTGTGGGCGTGCGACTGCTTATCGGTACTGCAAAGCGTAGGGCGTGGCACCCGCCCCGCGGTTCCCCTCCTTCCCACCGCCCCCAATGGCCCACCCCCGCCGACGCCCCCGGTACTCCCGGCCCCCGCGCGGGTAAGAGCGCTGTGCAGGCATTGCCGTGGCCCGGAGGGGCCGGCAGGAGCACGGGAAGGGGGCACCGGGATGCCAGGGGCGCAGCACTCGCGGGCCCGGGTGGCCCGCCGGATCGCCACCGCGGCGGCGTACGGCGGCGGCGGGCTCGGCCTGCTCGGGGTGGGCCTGGTCGGCCTGCTGCTGACCGAGAGCAAACTCGCGATCCAGGCCATCGGCGTCCTGGAGACCCACCCGCCCAGGGCCGACGGCGTCTACGGCGAGGCCTTCGCCGACCGCTCCGCCGCCGCGCAGCCCCCGCTCGTGCTGGCCGTCCTCGGCGACTCCACCGGCGCCGGCCTCGGCGTGGCCCGCTCCGGCGAGACGCCGGGCGCGCTGCTGGCCGCGGGCCTCGCCTCGGTGGCCGAGCGCCCGGTCCGGCTGGTCAACGTGGCCCGCTCCGGAGGCCGCTCCGCCGACCTCTCCGGCCAGCTGGAGCAGGCGCTGCCGCACCGCCCGGACGTCGCCGTGATCATGGTCGGCGCCAACGACGTGACCCGGCACAGCCCGGCCCAACTGGCCGTCCGCCAGCTCGGCGAGGCCGTCGCCGCCCTGCGCGCCAACGGCTGCGAGGTGGTCGTGGGAACCTGCCCGGACCTCGGCACGATCAAGCCGGTGCGGCCGCCGCTGCGCTGGGTGGCCCGCCGGCTGAGCCGGCAGCTGGCCGCCGCGCAGACCATCGCGGTGGTGGAGGCCGGCGGCCGGACGGTCTCGCTGGGCTCGCTGCTGGGCCCGGAGTTCGCCGCGCGCCCCGAGATGTTCGCCGCCGACCGCTACCACCCCTCCGCCCAGGGCTACGCGACCGCCGCGATGGCCGTGCTGCCCTCGGTCTGCGCCGTGCTGGGGCTCTGGCCCCAGGAGGACCGCCCGGCCACGGCCGTCCGGGGCGCCGCGGTGCTGCCCGTCGCGGTCGCGGCCGCCGCGGCGGCCGGGCGGGAGGGCACCGAGGTGACGGCCGTGGCGGCGGAGGGCGCGGGCCGCCGCTGGGCCCAGCTGAGGCACCGGCTGCGGATCGGCCCGACCGGCCCGGAGAGCGGGAAGGAAGCCGGTCCGCGCGCCGGCGGAGCCCCTGGGAATACGTCGGCCAGCTCACACGCTGGTGCGGGTGACGACTGACCTACCAGGCGGTAACTTTCCTCCCGGACGCCAGGTCCGCCGTCACCCAGCGAGGAGCCCGCCATGCCCGAAGCCGTCATCGTCAGCGCTGCCCGTTCGCCGATCGGCCGGGCCTTCAAGGGCTCGCTCAAGGACGTCCGCCCGGACGACCTGACCGCCCACGTCATCCAGGCCGCCCTGGCCAAGGTGCCCCAGCTCGACCCCCGCCAGATCGACGACCTGATGCTGGGCTGCGGCCTGCCCGGCGGCGAGCAGGGCCACAACCTGGCCCGCATCGTGGCCGTCC
Organism: Kitasatospora sp. NPDC054768; assembly: GCF_053612025.1. Taxonomy (NCBI): domain Bacteria; kingdom Bacillati; phylum Actinomycetota; class Actinomycetes; order Kitasatosporales; family Streptomycetaceae; genus Kitasatospora; species Kitasatospora sp. NPDC054768. The sequence goes on along the minus strand of NZ_JBSHBN010000141.1, from coordinate 2,719 downwards.
AGATGGGCATGGACTACCTGCCCGGCGCGACCATCACCCGCTACTGCTCCTCCTCGCTGCAGACCACGCGGATGGCGCTGCACGCGATCAGGGCGGGCGAGGGCGACGTGTTCGTCTCGGCCGGCGTGGAGACCGTCTCCCGCAGCGTGAACGGCACCTCGGACGGCATGCCGGGCACCATGAACCCGGTCTTCGACGAGGCCCAGGCGCGCACCAAGAAGCGTGCGGAGGAGGGCGGCGGCGCGTGGCACGACCCGCGCGAGGACGGCCTGCTGCCGGACGCCTACATCGCGATGGGCCAGACCGCCGAGAACCTGGCCGCGCTCAAGGGCATCACCCGCGCCGAGCAGGACGAGTTCGGCGTCCGCTCGCAGAACCTCGCCGAGGCCGCCATCGAGTCCGGCTTCTGGGAGCGCGAGATCACCCCGGTGACGCTCCCGGACGGCACCGTGGTCAGCAAGGACGACGGCCCGCGCGCCGGCGTCACCCTGGAGGGCGTGTCCGGCCTGAAGCCGGTGTTCCGCCCGGACGGCACCGTGACGGCCGGTAACTGCTGCCCGCTGAACGACGGCGCGGCCGCGCTGGTCATCATGTCCGACACCAAGGCCCGCGAGCTCGGCATCACCCCGCTCGCCCGGGTGGTCTCCACCGGCGTCAGCGCGCTCTCCCCCGAGATCATGGGCTACGGCCCGGTCGAGGCCTCCCGGCAGGCGCTCAAGCGGGCCGGCCTGACCATCGACGACATCGACCTGGTCGAGATCAACGAGGCCTTCGCGGCCCAGGTGATCCCCTCCTACCGTGACCTCGGCGTCGACCTGGACAAGCTGAACGTCAACGGCGGCGCGATCGCGATCGGCCACCCCTTCGGCATGACCGGCGCCCGGATCACCACCACCCTGATCAACTCCCTGCAGTGGCACGACAAGCAGTTCGGCCTGGAGACCATGTGCGTCGGCGGCGGCCAGGGCATGGCGATGGTCGTCGAGCGCCTGAGCTGACCCTCGGGACACCCTCCGAAGGGTCTGGACCACCCATTTGGAGTGACGCAGCGTAATTGAGGGCCGAATCACACCGCGAGGTCGATCCGGCCCTCTTTTCGTTCGTTTTCGACCCGGAAATCGACACTGCGGAGCGGATCAACTCCACTGCGTAGAACGGTGTTACCTAACAATTTGGGGACAAGAGCGAAAGTCCTGGACGAATTGGACATTCGCCACTGCGGTAACAGCCCCGCATGCGGCAGTGTGGACACGTAACCCCGTTCCGCTCCTCGCTAGGAGTACGTTCCGTGAGCGCCGTCTACACCATCCTGCTGCTGATCCTGATCGCCGTGTCGACCGCCGTGCTGCTCCACCTCCGCGGACTCTCCCGCCGACTGGACGCGCAGGCCGCGGCCCCGGCCGAGCCCGCCCCGGTGGACGAGGCCGCGATACGCCGGGCCGTCGCCGAGGCGCTCGCCGCCGACCGCGAGCGGGAGATCACCGAGGCCCGGGCGTTCTGGGCCGAGCAGGAGGCCCGCGCGGCCGAGGACGCCCCGCTGTTCGACTCCCCGTTCTCCGGCGCGTTCTCCGGCACCGACGAGTGGCCGCTGTTCTTCCCCCGCCCCACCGGCCCGCAGGACGCCGTCGACAACGCCGGGACGATGGACCCGGAGTTCGGCGAGGCGCTGCGCTCCGCGCTGGAGGACCTGATCAACGAGGGCGGCACCGCCCCGGCCGAGCCCGACACCGAGGGCGGCGTCCCGCTGCGCCCCGGCCACCCGGCCGGCGAGACCAAGGACGCCCGGGCCCGCCGCGAGGCCGACCTGCTGGCCACCGGCCTGGAGGCCGGGCTGCTGGACGCCGATCAGGCCGTCGAGGAGGCCCCGGTCGCCGCGCCCGACCCGCGCCGCCACCCCTCGCACCCCGACTTCGTGCCCAGCCAGGCGCCGTCCCGGGAGTGGACCGACACCCGGCTGGCCGCCCTCGCCGAGGAGGCCGTCGCCCTGATCGACGTCCGCCCCGGCCCGCTGGGCACCCTGGACGTGTACGCCTTCGCCGACGGCACCACCCTCTGCGTGGCCCCGGGCGACCGGGAGGCCGCCTACCGGCTGATCGACGCGGTCCGTGCCGGTGAGCACGTCCGACTGCTCGGCGGCTCGCGCTTCTCCGGCTCGTACTCGCTGACCTTCTCCACCGACGAGGAGGCCGTCTACGTGCTCGCCGACCGGGTGGTCGCCAGCATCTGACACCGGCTCACCTGATCGCGGGATCACCAGCGCGCGGCGCACCGAAGGCCGGCCGGGTCACGGGGTTACCGACCCGGCCGGCCTTCGGCGTGTACGCGTCCCGGGGCCTCAGCCGCAGAGCGCCGCCGTCTCCCGCACCGCGGCCACCGCCCCGGCCAGCACCTCGGCCGCCGCCACCGGCCCGTCCGGGAGCGCCACCTCCGCGCCCTCCGGCAGCGCCGCGAGCGCGGCCGCCAGGTCGTGGGCGGCGACTGCCAGCTGGTCCCCCGCCGCGAAGGCCCCGGCGTCCGGGAACTCCCGCCGCGGGCCGCCCTCCACCGCCGCCGTCAGCGCGACCAGCCGCCGGGCCAGCTCCAGCGCGGCCGCCGCCCGCGACCCGTACCCGGGCACGGCGCCCAGCAGCTTGCTCTGCGGCAGCGAGCGGAAACGATCCGCCAGGGACTCGGCGGCTTCGACCAGGGGATCCACGTCCAGGGGCGCTACGTCATGCAT
>NZ_JBSHBN010000140.1:0-25149 GCF_053612025.1 Kitasatospora sp. NPDC054768 | reverse complement strand
CGCGACGCGGCGTCCGTCTCCCGCAGCCGGGGGGGGGGTGGGGTGGGGTAAGCACCACGGGGCAGGCAGGGTGCTTCCCCACCCCTTCATCCTCATCACTGGGAAGCGAGAGGGCCCGCGCGCTCGGGTGAGCGGGCGGGCCCCTTCGGGTGTCCGGCTAGCCCACGGAGGAGTAGGCGATGATGCCGCGGCGGAGGCCGTCGACGGCCTTGCGGGCGGTCCGGCGGAGTTCGACGTCCTCGCCGGCGGCGTCCTGGATCTGGCCCAGGACGTCGATCAGCTGCTTGGTCCAGCGGACGAAGTCGCCGGCCGGCATGTCGGCGTCGCGCAGGACCTGGTCGAGGTTGTGGCCGAGCGCCCAGCGGTAGGCGACCCAGGCGAAGCCGAGATCGGGCTCGCGCTGGCCGACGCCCTCCGCGGTGTTGATCCGGTGCTGCTCCTCCAGGGCGTCCAGGTGGCCCCAGATCCGGACCATCTTGCCGAGCGCCTCCTTGGCCGCGCCCTCCGGCACCCGGGGGGCGCCGGCGTCGTCGGACTGGCGGGCCTCGTACACCAGCGCCGAGGCGCAGGCGGCGAGTTCGGCGGCGGCCAGGCCGCTCCAGACGCCCTCGCGGATGCATTCGGAGGCGAGCAGGTCGAGCTCGCCGTACAGCCGGCCGAGCCGCTTGCCGTCGTCGGTGACGGTGTCGCCGTGCAGGTAGCCGAGGTCGGTGAGCAGTCCGCAGACCCGGTCGAAGGTGCGGGCGATGGTGTGGGTGCGCGAGCGCATCCGGCGTTCCAGCAGTTCGGTGTCGCGGTGCAGCCGGTGGTAGCGCTCGGCCCAGCGGGCGTGGTCCTCGCGGTCGGAGCAGCCGTGGCAGGGGTGCTGGCGCAGTTCGGTGCGCAGCCGGGTGATCTCCGGGTCGTCGGCGGCAGCCGCGCGGCCGCGCCGGAACCGCTCGGGCTCCAGGTGACCGGCCTTGGTGCGCAGGGCCGAGGCGAGGTCGCGCCGGGACTGCGGGCTGCGCGGGTTGAAGGACTTGGGGATGCGCAGCCGTTCGATCGCGACGACCGGGTGCGGGAAGTCGATCATGGCGAGCCGCTTGACCTGCCGCTCGGCGGTGAGCACCACCGGGCGGGGGCCGTCCTGGTAGTCGGGGTGGCGCGGGCCGCCCCGGCCGGAGCGGTTGACCGGCGGCAGGCCCGGGTCGAGGACCAGGGCGAGGCCGGCGAACTTGCCGGTGGGCACGTGGATGACGTCGCCCGGCTTGAGCTGCTCGATGGACTCGACGGCGGCCGCGCGGCGCTGGCTGCTGCCCTCGCGGGCCATCTCGTTCTCGCGGTCCTTGAGCCGGCGGCGCAGCTCCATGTACGCGTCGAAGTCGCCGAGGTGGCAGGTCATCGACTCGCGGTAGCCCTCCAGCCCCTCCTCGTTGCGCTGCACCTGGCGGGCGATGCCGACCACCGAGCGGTCCGCCTGGAACTGGGCGAAGGAGGTTTCCAGCAGCTCGCGCGAGCGGTGCCGGCCGAACTGGGAGACCAGGTTGACGGCCATGTTGTAGGAGGGCCGGAACGAGGACTTCAGCGGGTAGGTGCGGGTGCCGGCCAGGCCGGCCAGCGCCTCGGGGTCGAGGCCGCGCTGCCAGAGGACCACGGCGTGGCCCTCGATGTCGATGCCGCGCCGCCCGGCCCGGCCGGTGAGCTGGGTGTACTCGCCGGGGGTGATGTCGGCGTGGGTCTCGCCGTTCCACTTGACGAGCTTCTCCATGACCACCGAGCGGGCGGGCATGTTGATGCCGAGCGCCAGGGTCTCGGTCGCGAAGACGGCCTTGACCAGGCCCTTCACGAAGAGCTCCTCGACGACCTCCTTGAACCGGGGCAGCATCCCGGCGTGGTGGGCGGCGATGCCGCGCTCCAGCCCGTCCAGCCACTCGAAGTAGCCGAGGACGTGCAGGTCCTCGTCGGGGATGTCGGCGCAGCGCTCCTCGACGATCGCCCGGACCCGGGCGCGGTCCGCGTCCTTGTTGAGCCGCAGGCCGGAGCTGAGGCACTGCTGGACGGCGGCCTCGCAGCCGGCCCGGCTGAAGATGAAGGTGATCGCGGGCAGCAGGCCCTCGGCGTCGAGCCGGTCGATGACGTCCACGCGGCTCGGCGTCCAGACCCGGCCGGGCCGGCCGTTGGGCATCGAGCGGCCCCGGCCGCGGCCGAAGCGGTCGCGCGGGTTGCGGTCGAGCTCGGAGCGGGCGAGCCGGACCAGCTCGGGGTTGACGGCCTTGCCGGGGTTCTTCAGGTTGTGCTTGGGGCGGCCGTCGCGGTCGGGGTCGGCGAACAGGTCGTACATCCGGTTGCCGGCCATCACGTGCTGCCACAGCGGCACGGGGCGGGTCTCGGAGACGATCACCTTGGTGCCGCCGCGCACGGTGTCCAGCCAGTCGCCGAACTCCTCGGCGTTGGAGACGGTCGCGGAGAGCGAGACGAGGGTGACCGACTCGGGGAGGTGGATGATGACCTCCTCCCAGACGGCGCCGCGGAGGCGGTCGGCGAGGTAGTGCACCTCGTCCATCACGACGTAGCCGAGGCCGTCGAGGGTGCTGGAGCCCGCGTAGAGCATGTTGCGCAGCACCTCGGTGGTCATCACCACCACGGGTGCGTCGCCGTTGACGGTGTTGTCGCCGGTGAGCAGGCCGACCTTGGCGGCGCCGTAGCGCTTGACCAGGTCCCCGTACTTCTGGTTGGAGAGCGCCTTGATCGGCGTGGTGTAGAAGCACTTGCGGCCCGCGGCCAGGGCCAGGTGCACGGCGAACTCGCCGACGATGGTCTTCCCGGAGCCGGTGGGGGCGGCGACCAGGACGCCGGATCCGGCCTCCAGCGTCTCGCAGGCCGCCAGCTGGAAGTCGTCCAGCGGGAAGTCGTAGAGCTGCTGGAAGCCGTACAGGGCGGTGGCCTGCTCCTTGGCCCGGCGACGGCTGGCCGCGTACGCCTCGGCGGGGCTGAGCTCCTGGTCGTCCTGGGGCTCTGGATCGGGGGTGTTCATCGCCGTCCGGGTGTGGTTGGTGTGATCTCGCATCTCAGCGAGAGGTTACCCGGGAGGAGTGACATCGATAGCACCGTTTTTCCGTGACCTGGACGACCGGGACCACCGGGACCACCGACGGCCGGCCCCGGCCCCATCCCCGGCCCCGGCCCCGGGACTCAGCCCTTCAGCAGCTCCACCAGCCCGTCCGCCAGCCGCTCGTACTCCTCCGGCCGGTTGTACAGCTGCGCGCTGACCCGCAGCACCCCGCCGCCGGCCCACGGGCGGACGGCGATCCGGGTGCCGAGCCGGTGCCACACCTCGGCCATCAGCGCCTTCACCTGCGGCTCGGTCTCGCCGAACCCGTCCGGCAGCCGGACGGTGCTCATCCAGACCCCGGGGGTCGCGGGCAGCGGTGCCAGGCCGGCCCGCTCGGCCAGCACCCGGCGGCCGTACGCGGCGAGGGCCGTGTTGTGGGCGGCGACCTCCGCGTGGCCGAGGTCGCGCAGCAGTTCGAAGCCGGCCGGGGCGGCCAGCCAGGGGGTGTAGTCGCAGGTGCCGCGCCACTCCACGTTGCCCGGGAAGCCCTTGTCGTGCTCCCAGGACAGTGCCAGCGGGCGCACCCGGCCGGTCCACTCGGGGCGGACGGCGAGCACGCCGGTGGCGCGCGGGGCGAAGGCCCACTTGTGCAGGTTGCCGAACCAGAAGTCGGCGTTCGGATCGATCGGGGCGGGCAGCATGCCGGGGGCGTGGGCACCGTCGACCACGGTGGTCACGCCGCGGGCGCGCAGGTCGGCGAGCAGGGCCGGGCCGGCCACCAGGCGGGCGGTGGGCGAGGTCAGCTGGTCGAGGATCGCGACGGTGGTGCGTCCGTCCACGGCGGCGAGCACCGCCTCCCGGACGGCCTGCTCGTCCGGGGCGTCCAGCGGCACCTCGACGACCACCACGTCGGCGCCGGTCTCGGCGGCCTTGCGGACCGCGGCCCGGGTCACCGCGCCGTAGCCGTGGTCGGTGACCAGGATCCGGTCGCCGGGGGCGAACGGGATGCTGTCCAGGGCGATCGCGACCGCCTCGGTGACGTTGGCGACCAGGGCGAGCCGGTCCGGGTCGGTGTCCAGCTCGGCGGCGAGAAGGGCGCGGGCGGCGGCGATCCGGGCGGGGAGGTCGGCGAAGAAGCCGTCCGGGTCCCGCTCGTGCTCGGTGCGCAGCCGCTCCTGCGCCCGCTGCACCGGGACGGGAACGGCGCCGAACGAGCCGTGGTTCAGGTGCGCGGTCCGCGGGGACACGCTGAACAGCCGGTCGGCGGCGGGCAGGGGGGCCGGGGGTTCGGCGGTCCGCAGGTCCTCGGTCACGGTTTCCTCCGCTGGCCGGCGCACCGGTGGTCGGCGCGCCGGTGGCTCGACGTCTCGGCGGGCCGGTCGACACCGGCACGCTCACTGATGTGTGACATTTCACATGACAGACTACTGGTCGGGGCCCACACCTCGCGACCACCATCGGGCCGTGACCAACACCGACGCCTTCCTTGCCCTCAGCGCCCGTACCGGCCGGTTCGCCTTCGGCGCGCCGCGTGCGTACACCCTCGCCGAGGACGGTACCCGGCTGCTGCTGCTCCGCTCCACCGGTCCGGAGGATCCGGTCGACCGCCTCCACCTGCTCGACACCGCGACCGGCGAGGAGCGCCTGGTCGCCGACCCGGCCGCGCTGCTGCCCGGCCGCACCGGCCGCCGCGACGACCTGCCCGTCGTCGAGCGCCGGCTGCGCGAGCGCACCCGGCTGGTCGCCGCCGGCATCGGCACGTACGCCGCCACCGCCGACCTCGCCACCGCCGTCTTCACCCTGGACGGCCGGCTGTTCCGCACCGACACCACCGCCGGCACCAGCGACGAACTCCCCGTCGCCGGGCCCGCGTTCGACCCCCGGCCGGACGCCACCGGGCAGCGCGTCGCCTACGTCGCCGAGGACGCCCTGTACGTCACGCCGGCCCTCGAACCGTTCTCCCCCGCCGACGGCGCCCGCTGGGGCGTCGCCGAGTTCGCCGCCGCCGAGGAGCTCGGCCGCTCCCGCGGCCACTGGTGGCGCCCGGACGGCGGCGCGCTGCTGGCCGCCCGGGTGGACGAATCCGCCGTCCCCCGGCGCTACTTCGCCGACCCGGCGCACCCCGGCGAGGCACCCGAGGACTTCGCCTACCCGCAGGCCGGCGGCCCCAACGCGGACGTCCAGCTCTGGGTGCTCGGCCTCGACGGCACCCGGGTCCGACTGCGGTGGGACGCCGAGGAGTTCCCGTACGTCTGCGCCGCCTCCTGGGCCTCCACCGAGGAGGTGCTGCTCACCGTCGCCGACCGCCTCCAGCAGAACGTGCTGCTGCTGAGCGCCGACCCGGCCACCGGCACGAGCACCGAACTCTCCCGCACCACCGACGAGTTCTGGGTGGACGACCTGCCCGGCACCCCCGCCCGGCTGGCCGACGGCCGGCTGCTCACCGTCCACGACACCCCGCAGGCCCGCGGCCTCGCGCTGGACGGCAAGCCCCTGGACACCACCGGCCTGCAGATCCGCCGGGTCGTCGGCCGGCTGAACGGCCGACTGCTCTGCGAGACCGGCGAGGGCGACCCCTTCGACCAGTACGTCCACCTGGTCGACCCGGACGGCGGCGCCCCCGAGCCGCTCGCCTCCGGCCCCGGCACCCACACGGCCCTCGCCACCGCCGACACCCTGCTGCTCACCTCGGCCGGCCCGGAGGGCGTGCGGCGCGTCGTCAGCCGCGACGGCCGCGAGCTGCCGCTCACCGACCACAGCGCCGCGCTGCCCCACCGGGTGGAGCCGCGACTCGCCCGGGTCACCGGGCGCGCCCTGCCCAGCGCCGTGGTCTACCCGCGCGACCACGTCCCGGGCCGGCGGCTGCCCGTCCTGCTGGACGTCTACGGCGGGCCCGGCTACCAGGCGGTGGCCAACGAGCCGCGCCGCTGGCAGCTCAAGCAGTGGTGGGCCGACCAGGGCTTCGCGGTGGTCACCGTCGACAACGGCGGCACCCCGTTCGTCTCCCCCGCGTTCACCCGCACCATCTTCCGCCGCTTCTCCCAGGTGGCGCTGGACGACCAGGTCGACGCCCTGCACGCGCTCGCCGAACAGCACCCGGACCTCGACCTCGGCCGGGTGGGCGTGCGCGGCTGGTCCTACGGCGGCTACTTCGCGGCGCTCGCCGTCCTGCGCCGCCCGGACGTCTTCCACGCCGCCTGCGCGGGCGCCCCGCCCACCGACTTCCGGCTCTACGACACCGCGTACACCGAGCGCTACCTCGGCCTGCCGCAGGACAACCCCGAGGGCTACGCCGACGACTGCCTGATCACCGACGCGCCCGGCCTGGCCAGGCCGCTGCTGCTGATCCACGGGCTGGCCGACGACAACGTCCACCCCTCGCACACCCTGCTGCTCTCCCAGGCGCTCACCAGGGCCGGCCGGCCGCACAGCGTGCTGCCGCTGCCCGGGGCCACCCACATGACCCCGGGCGGCCTGATGGAGCAGCTGGCCGAGGCCGAACTCGCCTTCCTGCGGGCGTCCCTGGGGTAGTCCTTTGCACCGCCCGGGCCGGGCTGCGACGCTCCGCACGATCGCCGCCCGGCCCGGTCGGGCAGCGGCAGTGGACGCCACTGACCGCGGGCAACGCCGGACTCGCCTCCGGGCTGGAGCTCGCCCTGCACGCCACCGGGCGGAGCACCCTCGCGCTGGTCCACGGCGCACTGGTGGTGGTCAGCGTGGCCCTGGAGTACACCACCGGCCGACGGTCCGGCAGGCCAAGGGCGTCGTACCTCCTGGTGCGGCGCCCTTCCGCTTGCTCCACACCTCTTCCACGTGACCCGTCACATGTGAAATATTACCTGCGCTTCACCGACTGATGACCTGAAGGACCCCCATCCCCCCGAAAGGACCGGTCAGTTGCGCAGACTGTCCGCCGCCCTCGCCGCCGCGCTCACCACCGGCGCGATAGCGGCCACCCTGCTGGGCACCCCCGCCCAGGCCGCACCCCCGACCCCCGCCACCCTCGCCGCGGCCCAGGCCGACGCCGAACAGGGCGCCGAGGCCCCGCCCGCCCCGCTGGCCCCGCAGGAGCGCGAGCGCCAGGCGCTGCGCGGCAAGGCCCTGGAACAGCTCAACAAGGGCTCCGTCGCCAAGAGCGCCGGCAAGCGGGCCCCGGCGAAGGTGAAGATCGGCAACGACTACGTCCAGCTCGCGCACCAGCGCACGGACAAGGTCTTCGTGATCCTCGCCCAGTTCGGCGACGAGGTGGACACCACCACCCAGTGGAACGGCCAGCCCCGCTACGGCGGCAGCCCCGGCCCGGCCCACAACCTGATCCCCAAGCCGGGCAAGGACGACAACCACACCCTGTGGTCGCAGGACTTCAACCGCGACTACTACCAGAAGCTGTTCTTCGACGACTCGCCCGGCGCCGTGTCGATGCGCAACTACTACCGCACCCAGTCCTCCGGCCGGTACGACGTCGAGGGCACCGTCAGCGACTGGGTCACCCTCCCGTACAACGAGGCCCGCTACGGCAGCAACAAGGGCCCGCAGGGCTCCGGCGCCTGGACCCAGGGGCAGGAGTTCGTCCGGGACGCCGTCAAGGCCTGGTACGACGGCGAGATCGCCAAGGGCCGCTCCGCCACCGACATCAAGGCGCAGCTCGCCCAGTACGACGTCTACGACCGCTACGACCACGACAAGGACGGCGAGTTCGCCCAGCCGGACGGCTACCTGGACAACGTCGTCGTGGTGCACGCGGGCGTGGACGAGACCTGGGGCGGCGGCGCCCAGGGCGCCGACGCACTGTGGGCGCACCGCAGTTGGACCTTCCCGGACGCGACCGGGCAGACCGGCCCGGAGGGCAACAAGATCGGCGGCGCCCCCGTCGGCGACACCGGCCTGTACGTCTACGACTACGTCCAGGGGGGCGAGAACAGCGGCGTCGGCCTGTTCGCCCACGAGTACGGCCACAACCTCGGCCTGCCCGACCTCTACCCCACCAACGGCGGTGACAACAGCGTCAACTTCTGGTCGCTGATGTCCTCCGGCTCGTACCTGGGCAAGGGCCCGAACACCACCGGCGGCTACCCCGGCGACCTCGACGCCTGGAGCAAGCTGCAGTTCGGCTGGCTCGACTACGACGAGGCGCAGGCCGCCACCCGCTCCACCCACGCCCTCGGCGTGAGCAGCTACAACACCGACCAGGCCCAGGCCGTCCTGGTCCACCTGCCGGACGGCACCACCCGCACCGACCTCGCCGACCCGTACGAGGGCGCCAGGCAGTGGTGGAGCGACACCGGCGACAACCAGGACAACTCCCTGACCCGGGACGTCGACCTGCGCACCGCCGCCGGTCCGGCCGCCCTGGACGCGGCGGTCTGGTACGACACCGAGCAGGACTACGACTTCCTGACCGTCGAGGCCTCCACCGACGAGGGCAAGCACTGGACCGCCCTCGGCGGCACCGTGGACGGCGCCCCGATCGGCAACACCAGCGCCAACACCCCCGGCCTGAGCGGCGCGTCCGGCGCCTACAAGCAGCTGCACATCCCGCTGGACGGCTACCTCGGCCGGCAGGTCCGGCTGCGCTTCCACGTCACCTCGGACAGCAACACCCACGGCCGGGGCGTCCTGGTGGACGCCGTCAAGGCCACCGCCGGCGGCGCCGAGCTGTTCACCGACGGCGCCGAGAACGGCGCGAACGGCTGGACCGCCAACGGCTTCACCGCCATCGACGGCCGCACCGCCGTCAAGCAGCACCCGCGCGCGTACCTCGCCGAGAACCGCCGCTACACCGGCTACGGGGCGTTCCTGAGGACCGGCCCGTACAACTTCGGCTACAGCGGCGTCGCGGGCAAGGCCAACGTGGTGGACAACTACCCGTACCAGGAGGGCGTCCTGATCTGGCTGTGGGACACCTCGTACGGTGACAACAACACCAAGGACCACCCCGGCGGCGGGCTGATCCTGCCGATCGACGCCCGCCCGGCGCCGATCCGCTTCGCCGACGGGACGCTGGTCAACGGGCGGGCGCAGACCTACGACGCGACCTTCTCGCTCAAGCCGACCACGCCGTTCACCCTGCACAAGGGCGGCGTCGCGGTGCGCATCCCGTCGAAGCCGGCCGTCCCGGTCTTCAACGACCGCACCGGGGTCTACGGCGACCCGGCCACGCCGCAGCTGACGGTGAAGGTGCCGGACACCAACACGAAGATCGAGGTCGTCCGGGAGTCCCAGGGCGGGAAGATCACCACCGTCCGGGTGGGCCCGGCCTCCTGAGCCGGGAAGCCCCGTGGAAGCGGCCCCGGCTCCCCCCGACGACAAGGGATCCGGGGCCTGCTCGTACCCGCCGCGGCGGGGCCCGCTCGTGCCCGCCACGAGGCCTGCCACGGGGCCCGCTCGTACCCGCCGCGGCTCAGCGCCCGAGGCTGCGGGCGGTGCGCGCGGCGGTGGCCACCCCGAGGGCGGTGATCGCGGCGATCCCCAGGGTCATGTACCGGGCCGAGTCGACCGGGGTGTCCCCGCCCAGGTTGACCAGGGTGCCGGCCAGCGCCGAGGTCACCGAGAAGGCGATCAGCTGGGTGGTGTTGATCGCCGCGGCCGCCTTGCCGCCCTCCGCCGGGTCGCCGCTGCTGCGCATCGCGGCCACGCTCAGGTGTGGGAAGGCCAGGCCTATCCCGGTGCCGGCGCCGAACAGCGCCACCGCCCACAGCAGCACCCGCGGCCCGGAGGCGTGCCCGGTCTGCGTCAGCCCGTAGACCAGCAGCCCGCCGACCAGCACCAGCGGTGCGACGCGGATCGCCAGGGCCCGGCCGCGGGCCGTCCCGATCCCGACGCTGAACAGCTGGGCGGTGGTCCAGCCGGCCGAGGTCGTGGCCCCGAGGAATCCGGCCACCAGCGGGGAGAGGCCGCCCAGCTGCTGGCCGAACAGCGGGATGAAGTTCTCCGTCACCACGCCCGCGCAGAGCACCGCGACGGTCAGGTAGAGCCACTTCAGCGGGTTGCCGGCCCGGTAGGTCTGCTGCGGCAGCACCGTGGCCGCCCCGCGACGCTCGGCCGCCACGAAGCCCACCAGCAGCGCCAGTCCGGCGAGCAGGCACAGGGCCGTCGGCCAGCCGCTCGGCACCGTCGAGCTGATGCTGAAGGCGGCGGCCGCCAGGGTGAGCAGCAGCAGCGAGGGCAGCGGCACCGGGCCGCTGCCGTGCCCCGCGCCAGGGCGCCCGGGCAGCACCCGGCGGGCCAGGACCGCCAGCACCAGCGCGGCGGCCAGCAGCAGGACGTACGCCCCGCGCCAGGCGCCGAGCTGGGCGAAGAGCCCGCCCAGCGACGGTCCGACCAGGGTTCCGACGCCCCACATCGCGGAGACCAGCCCGGCCGCGCGGGTCCACAGCCGCTCCGGCAGGGCGCTGCGGATCACGGCGTAGCCGAGCCCGGCCACCAGCCCGCCGCCGAGGCCCTGCACCACCCGGCCGAGGATCAGCGCCGCCATCGACGGGCTGAGCGCGTTGACCACCGCGCCGGCGCCGAAGACCAGGAAGCCCAGCACGTAGGCCCGGGCGGCGCCGAGGCGGTCCAGCAGTCGGCTGACCAGCATCGAGGCGATGACGGCGGCCATCAGGAAGCCGGTGGCCACCCACGCGTAGTACCGCTCGCCGCCGATGTCGGCGACGATCGAGGGCATCAGGGCGGCGGTGAAGTAGAGGTTCATCGCGTACAGCGCGACGCCGCCGGCCAGGATCGAGGCGGAGGCGGCGTAGCGGCGGGAGAAGAGTTCGCGCCACCCGCCGGGGGCTCCCGCGGACGGCGACTCCGACGGGTAACTATCCAGCTCGGCGGTGGTGGTGTCGTTGTCGACGGCAGCTGATTCGGTCACGTCCGGTACGCTAGGACTTCAAGAGAACTTGAAGTCAAGGAGCCGCCATGACCACCGCGCCGGTCGATCTGCTGAGCGTCGGCGAGGTGGCCCGGCGGGCCGGGATCGCGACCTCGGCGGTGCGCTTCTACGAGGACCAGGGGCTGATCTCCTCCGAGCGCACGACGGGCAACCAGCGGCGCTACCGGCGGCACGTGCTGCGCCGGATCTCGCTCATCCTGGTCGCCAAGCGGCTCGGCATCCCGCTCTCCGAGGTCGCCGAGGTGTTCACCGGCCTGCCCGAGGACCGGATGCCCGGCAAGCACGACTGGGAGCGGATCTCCCGGCGCTGGGCCGAGCAGCTGCGCGCCCGCCGGGCCGAGCTGGAGCGGCTGGAGGACGAACTGACCGGCTGCATCGGCTGCGGCTGCGTGTCGCTGCGCCGCTGCCGGGTGCTCAACCCGGGGGACGAGCTGGCCGCCGAGGGGCCCGGCCCGCGCCGGCTGCTGCCGGAGGAGGGCCTGCTGCCCGCCGAGGAGTGAGCGGGCAGCAGGAGCGGGCGCGGGAAAGTGGGCGGGGAAAGGGTGGAACCCGGCCGGACGCGGCCCTCGCAGGGTTCCCCGCCGCGTCCGACCGGGGGCTTGTGCGGCCTCAGGCCTCCGGGAAGTGGCAGGCGGCCTGCCGCTCGCCGGGCCCGGCGATCCTCAGCAGCGGCCGCTCGGTCCGGCAGATGTCCTGGGCCTTGGGGCAGCGCGGGTGGAAGGTGCAGCCGGGCGGCGGGTCGGCCGGGCTCGGCGGGTCGCCGAGCAGCACGATCCGCTCCCGGTTGCGCTCCGCCTCCGGGTCGGGCAGCGGGACGGCGGACAGCAGCGCCCTGGTGTACGGGTGCGCGGGAGCGCCGTACACCTCGGCCTTGTCGCCGATCTCCACGATCCGGCCCAGGTACATCACCGCGACCCGGTCGCAGACCCGCTTGACCACCGAGAGGTCGTGCGCGATGAACACGTACGCCAGCCCCAGCTCCTTCTGGAGCCGCTCCATCAGATTGACCACCTGGGCCTGGATGGAGACGTCCAGCGCGGAGACCGGCTCGTCGGCGATCACCAGCCGCGGCGAGGTGGCCAGCGAGCGGGCGATACCGATGCGCTGGGCCTGGCCGCCGGAGAACTCGTGCGGGTAGCGGTCCAGGTGCTCGGGGATCAGCCCGACCAGCTCCATCAGCTCGCCGGCCCGCTTGCGCGCGTCCGCCGCGCTCCCGCCCTGGACCAGCAGCGGCTCGGAGATGATCCGGGCCACCGTCTGGCGGGGGTTGAGCGAGGAGTACGGGTCCTGGAAGACCATCTGGAGGTCGCGCCGGTGCGGGCGCAGCCGGGCCTGGGAGAGCCCGCCGATCTCGGTGCCGTCGAAGGTGACGGTGCCCGAGGTCGGGTCGAGCAGCCGGACGATCATCCGCCCGGTGGTGGACTTGCCGCAGCCGGACTCGCCGACCAGGCCGAGCGTCTCGCCCGCGCCGACGTCGAAGCTCACCCCGTCCACCGCCCGGATCGGCGCCCCGGGCCGGCCGGTGCGGCCGCGCCGGCCGGGGAAGGTCTTCACCAGGTCCCGGACGGACAGCAGCGGCGCGGTCGCGCCCTTGGTCGACGGTGTGGTCATCACAGCACCCCTTCCGGCACCAGCGGCAGGTGGCAGGCGGCCTGGTGGCCGGGGGCGAGCCGGTCGAGCACGGGGCGCTCGGCCAGGCAGCGGGTGTGCTCCTCGGCGGACGCCGCGGTGGTGCGGGCGCAGCGCGGGGCGAAGGAGCAGCCGGGGGCGGGGGCGATCAGCGACGGCGGGCTGCCGGGGATGGCCCGCAGCGGGGCGTCGTCGGCGTCGTCCAGGCGCGGCAGCGAGTCCAGCAGGCCGCGCGTGTACGGGTGCGCGGGCTGCGCGAACAGCCGGTCCACCGGGGCCTGTTCGGCGGCCCGGCCGCCGTACATGACCAGCACCTCGTGGGCGACCCGGGCGACCACGCCGAGGTCGTGGGTGATCATCACGACGCCGAGGCCGCGCTCCTGCTGGATCCGGGCGATCAGGTCGAGGATCTGCGCCTGGACGGTGACGTCGAGGGCCGTGGTGGGCTCGTCGGCGATCAGCAGCTCGGGCTCGCAGGCGAGCGCCATGGCGATCATGACGCGCTGGCGCATGCCGCCGGAGAACTGGTGCGGGTACTCGTCGACCCGGCGGGCCGGCTCCGGGATGCCGACCTCGGCCAGCATCTCCACCGCCTTGGCCCGCCCGGCCTTGCGGTTGGCCTTGAAGTGCACCCGGTAGTGCTCGGCGATCTGCTCCCCGACGGTGTAGAAGGGGTGCAGGCTGGACAGCGGGTCCTGGAAGATCATCGCGATCCGGCGGCCCCGGACGGTGCCCAGCTCCCGCTCCCCGAGCCCGTTCAGCTCCTGCCCGTTCAGCCGGATCGAGCCGGTGACGGCGGCGCCGCGGTGCAGGCCCATGACGGCGAGCGAGGTGACGGACTTTCCGCTGCCCGACTCGCCGACCAGCCCGAGGGTGCGCCCGGCCTCGACGGCGAAGGAGATCCCGTCCACCGCGCGGACGGTGCCGCGCGGGGTGTCGAAGGCGACCTTGAGGTCCTCGACCTCCAACAGCCTGGTCATCAGTACCTCACTCTCGGGTCGACGAACGCGTAGAGCAGGTCGACCAGCAGGTTCGCCGCGACGATGAAGAAGGCCGCGAGCAGGGTGACCCCGAGGATGACGGGCTGGTCGGAACGGGCCAGGCCGTCGTAGAACAGCCGGCCGACGCCGGGCAGGCCGAAGATCGACTCGGTGATGACCGCGCCGGCCAGCAGGCCGCCGAGGTCCATGCCGAAGATGGTCAGGATCGGCGTCATCCCGGCGCGCAGCCCGTGCTTGACGGTGACCGTCCGCGGCGGCAGGCCCTTGGCCCGGGCGGTGCGGATGTACGGCTCGGCCATCGCCTCGATCATCGAGTTGCGGCTCTGCCGGGCGTACATGGCCGCGTACAGCAGGGCCAGCGCGATCCACGGCAGCAGCAGGTTGGAGCCCCACTCGAAGGGGTTCTCGGTGAACTTGTGGTACGAGGGGTAGGGCAGCAGCCCGACCGTCCTGACGACGCCCCAGATCAGCATGATCGAGGTGAAGTAGACCGGCAGCGAGGCGGCGCCGACGGACAGCACCATCAGCGTCTTGTCGACCGGTCGGCCCTTGCGCAGCGCCGAGGTGACGCCCGCGCCGAGGCCGAGGAGCAGCCAGAGCACGGCCGCGCCGAGGGCCAGCGAGACGGAGACCGGCAGCCGGTCGGTGAGCAGGTCCCAGACCGGCAGCCCGTACTCGTAGGAGTAGCCGAGGCAGGGGAAGCCGCAGTGCACCGCGCTGGGGCCGGAGCCGTAGTCGCGGCCGGCGAAGATGCCGCCGAGGTAGGCCAGGAACTGCTCCCAGACCGGCTTGTCCAGGCCCATCGCCGCCTTGACGTCGGCGAGCCGCTCGGGGCTGCAGGTCTTGCCGCAGGCGGCCGCGGCCGGGTCGTTGGGCAGCAGGTAGAAGATGGTGAAGGTGATGGCGCAGATGGCGAGCAGGATGCCCGCCACACCGAGCAGGCGGCGGCCGAGGTAGAGGATCACGACCGGCCTCCCCGGGGGTCGAGGATGTCCCGCAGCGCGTCCCCGAGCAGGGTGAAGGCGAGCACGGCGACGAACAGGAAGGCGGTCGGGATCAGGAAGTAGGTCGGGTCGGTCTCGTAGTGCACGATGCTCTCGGCGATCATCTGGCCCCAGGACGCGGTCGGCGGGCGGACGCCCACGCCGAGGTAGCTGAGCGCGGCCTCGGTGGCGATCATGCCGGGGATGAGCAGGGTGGTGTAGGCGATGATCGGGCCGGAGACGTTCGGCAGGATCTCGCGGGTGAGGATCCGCCAGGAGCGCGCCCCGCCGACCTTGGCGGCCTCGACGTACTCGCGGTGCTTGAGCGAGAGGGTCTGGCCGCGCACCACCCGGGCGATGCCGGGCCAGGTGAACAGCCCGATCACCAGGGTGATCAGCAGGATCCGGTTGACGTCCTTGGCCACCGACATCATCGCGATCATGAAGATCAGCGAGGGGAAGGACATCGTGAGGTCCATCAGCCGGGACAGCAGGGTGTCGACGCGGCCGCCGAAGTAGCCCGCCGCGATGCCGGCCAGGGTGCCGGTGATCACGACGACGGCGGTCGCGGTGAAGGCGATCAGCAGGGAGACCTGCCCGCCGTGCAGCACCCGGGCGAACAGGTCGCGGCCGCTGCCCGGCTCGACGCCCAGCCAGTGCCGGGCGCTGATGCCGCCGAAGTCGCCCCTGGGCACGCCGCCCAGGTACGGGTCGATGGCGCGCTTGTCGAACTCCTCGGGGGTCCAGCCGCCGAGCGCGCTGAGCGGCCCGGCCAGCGCGGTGACCAGGACCAGCACGCCGACGGTGATCAGCCCGAACCGGGCCGGGCCCTTGGCCCACAGCTGGTCCCAGACCAGCCGCCAGGGCCCGCGCCCGGCACTCTTCTTGGCGCCCCCCGCCGCGGCGTCGGCCACGGCGGAGGGCTCAGTGGTGGTACTCATCGCTGCCGGCCCCTCACTTGCCCTTGGCGGGGTCCTTGAGGCCGATGGCACCCAGGTCGAGCATCCCGGCGAAGCCCGAGTTGCCGAACGCGCCGGCCACGTTGGTGCCGACCAGCAGGGGGCGGCGCTGCCAGATCAGCGGGACGGCCGGGGCCTTCGTCGCCAGGTCCTGGTCCAGCTGCTGCCAGGCCTTGTTGGCCTCGTTGACGTCCGTCATGGCCGCGATCTGGTCCATCCGGTCCATCGTGGCCTGGTCCTTGAACTGGCTCAGGTTGCCCTGGTTGCCCTTCTCCTTGATGGTGCGGCCGTCGAACTGGAACGGCAGGAAGGTCGCACCGGAGGGGTAGTCCGGACACCAGCCGCTGATGGTCAGGTCAGGGGCGTTCTTGGTGTCGCCGACGGTGTCCTGGTAGGCGGACGGGTCGGTGGTGTTGATGGTGACCTGGACGCCGGCCTTGGCCAGCGACTGCTGGATCGCCTCGGCCCGGCTCTTGTCACCGAGCGAGACGGTGAGCGAGACCTTGAGGTCGCTCTTGCCGGCCTCCTGGAGCAGCTTCTTGGCCTTCTCCTGGTCGCCGGCCGCCGGGATCTTCAGCGGGTCGGACTTGACGCCGGCGGTCAGCGAGGGCGGCAGGTAGGAGGTCGCCACGTCGGCCATCGCCGGGCCGCCGAAGGCCGTGACCTGCGCCTCGCGGTCGACCGCCCACATCATCGCCTCGCGCACCTTCGGGTCGTCGAAGGGGGCCTTGGCGGTGTTCAGGTACAGCATGTCGGTGCAGCCGGTGACCTCGGCGGCCATCCGGGCCTTGACGTCCGGCTTGGGCAGCACCTTGGCGACGGTCTCGTGCGCCATCCAGGGCATGTTGATCGCGTTGGCGTCGGCGCCGTCGCTGGCGATGATCCGGTCGTCGGCCTGGCCGCCCTTGATGCCCTCGGTGACCACGACCTTGTCCGGGTAGGCCTTGCGGACGGTGTCGGTGGCCGGGTCCCAGTTGGTGTTGCGGACCAGCACCAGCTGCTTGCCGCGGTCGTAGGTCTCGATCTTGTACGGGCCGGAGGAGAACGGCCGGGCGTCGTACTGGGTGCCCTTCTCCTGGGACTGCGGCACCGGGGAGAAGGTCGGCAGCGAGACGGTGGAGGAGAACTCGGCGACCGGGCGCTTCAGGTGGAAGACGATCGTCCTGTCGTCCGGGGTCTCGATGCTCGCCAGGTGCTCGCCGTTCAGCGGGCCCTTGTAGTTCTCGCCGCCGGCCAGGTACTGGATCGCGTAGTCGGGGCCGCCGGTGAGGTCCGGGGAGTAGGACCGCTCGACGTTGTACTTGATGTCGGCGGACTTGATCGGCGTGCCGTCCTCGTACTTGAGGCCGTCCTTGAGGGTGAAGGTCCACACCTTGCCGCCCTCGGAGGACTTGCCCAGGTCGGTGGCGAGGTCCGGGACGATCTCGCTGCCGGTGGCACCGGGCTCGGACTTGAAGGTGGTCAGGGTCCGGTAGAGCAGCCGGGTGCCGAAGTCCATGTGCGGCACCACCCAGTTGCGGGCCGGGTCGAGGTGCGCGAAGTCCTGGTTGGTCAGGACGGTGAGGGTCCCGCCCTTGACGGGGGTGCCGCCGATGATCGAGCCGGACGCGGCGCCCGGGCCCTTGCTGTCGGAGGGGGCGGCGTCGCTGCCGCTGTCACTCTTGTCGTTGGAGCAGGCCCCGAGGCCGAGGGTGAGGGTCGCCGCGAGGGCCGCCGCGAGGGCGGCGTGGGTGCGCCTGGTCATGTGCAACTCCGCTGTGGGGGGCCCGATCCGCCGGATCTGGCCGCTGCGCTGTGTGACCCGTAACATAGTAATGTGAAATTGCACTGCACAAGAGGTGACGGCTCCCGTTACCGAGCTGTGTCCGTGCCAGGCATCTCCCCAGCCCCACCAAGGAGTTCACCGGTGACCCTTCCCCCGACCGGCCTCAACACCGGGAGCCACGACCTCCCGGTCTCCCCCGCCCTCGCCTCGTTCATGGGCACCCGGTGGGCCGCCACCCCCATTCCCGCCGACCTGCGCGTCCCCGGCCACGACCGCTTCCCCGGCCGCCGCGCCCGGCTCTCCGCCGCCTTCCCCGGCGAGCGGCTGATCGTCCCGGCCGGCCGGCTCAAGGTCCGCTGCAACGACCTCGACTACCGCTTCCGCCCGCACAGCGCGTACGTCTGGCTCACCGGCCTCACCGGGGAGGACCAGGCCGACCACGTCCTCGTCCTCGAACCGGCCGGCCCCGAGGGCCACGAGCCGGTGCTCTACCTGCGCCCGCGCTCCCCCCGCGACGGCGGCGAGTTCTACCGCGACCGCCGCTACGGCGAGTTCTGGGTCGGCGCCCGGCCCGACCTCGCCGAGGCGGCACAGCTCACCGGGGTGCGCACCGAACACCTCGACGACCTCGGCAAACTGCTCACCGGCCCCCAGCCGCCCACCCGGGTACTGGCCGGCACCGACCCGCTGGTCGACGAGGCCACCGGGCGCCCGAACGGCGACCACCGGGACAGCGAACTGGCCGCCGTCCTCTCCGAATTGCGCCTGGTCAAGGACGAATGGGAGATCGGACAGCTGCAACTGGCCGTCGACCACACCACCACCGGCTTCGAGGACGTCGTCCGCGCCCTGCCCACCGCACTGCGCCACCACCGCGGCGAGCGCTGGATCGAGGGCGTCTTCGACCTGCGCGCCCGCGCCGAGGGCAACGGCACCTCCTACACCACCATCGCCGCCTCCGGCGCCCACGCCTGCGTGCTGCACTGGATCCGCAACGACGGCGCCCTCGACCCGAACTCCCTGCTCCTCCTGGACGCCGGCGTCGAGACCGACACCCTCTACGCCGCCGACATCACCCGCACCCTCCCGCTCAGCGGCACCTTCACCCCGGTCCAGCGCCAGGCCTACGATCTCGTCCTCGCCGCCCAGAGCGCCGGCATCGCCACACTGCGCCCGGGGGCCCGGTTCCGCGACTTCCACCGCGCCGCCATGCGGGTCATCGCCGAAGGCCTCGCCGACTGGGGCGTCCTGCCCGTCTCCGCCGAGGAGGCCCTCGCCGAGGACAACGGCCTCTACCGCCGCTACACCCTCTGCGGCAGCGGCCACATGCTCGGCCTCGACTACCACGACTGCGCCAAGTCGCGCGCCGACCGCTACCTCGACGGCACCCTGGAGGAGGGCATGGTCCTCACCGTCGAGCCCGGCCTCTACCTCCAGCCCGACGACGAGACCCTCCCCGCCGAACTCCGCGGCCTCGGCATCCGCATCGAGGACGACCTGGTCATCACCGCCGACGGCGCCCACCTGATGTCCGGCGCCCTCCCCCGCACCGCCACCGACGTCGAATCCTGGATGGCGGACCTGTTGTCCTGAGGAGGCAGCGGACGATCAAGCCACCTTGATCGTCCGCTCCCCCTGCCGGACGGTGACTTCGACCTCCCCGCCGATCCCGCGCTACCCCCGCGCCGACCGCCACAGGTCGATGACGATCGCCTCCGCCGGGCCCGTGCGGGCCAGGTGGTGGGCGGTGCCGGCCCAGAGGTGCATGGCGGCCGTGTCGCCGCGGCGGGCGGCGGCGGCGCGCAGGGGGGTGGTGAGGCGGTTGACCTCGGGGTAGGCGGCCGGGGCGTACGGGCCGTGGCGGTCGATGAAGGCGTTGCGCAGGCCGCGGGCCGGGCGGCCGGTGAAGGCGCGGGTGACGACCGTCTCCGGCAGCTCGACGAGCGCGGCCCGGTGGGCGGCCGCGGCCCCGGACTCGTCCGACCGCAGCAGGGCCGTGCCCAGCTGCACCGCCACCGCTCCCGCCCGCAGGGCCGCCGCGACGGCCGGGCCGTCGCCGAGCCCGCCCGCGGCGATCAGCGGCAGCGCCGTCACCTCCCGCACGGCGGGCAGCAGGTGGAGCAGCGGCAGCTCCCCCGGCTCGTCCGTCACCCGGTGGGTGCCGCGGTGGCCGCCCGCCTCCGGGCCCTGCACGCACAGCGCGTCCATCCCGACCGCCTGCGCCGCCCGCGCCTCCTCCGGCGTGGTGACGGTGCCGATCTGGGTCGTCCCGGCCGCCCGCAGTGCCGCCGCCGCCTCGGCCGTCGGCAGCCCGAAGGTGTACGAGACCACCGGCACCGGGTCCGCGAGCAGCGCGGCCAGCTTGGCCTCCCAGTCGTCCCGGTCCGGCCCGTCCTCCTCCGGCAGCGTCACGCCCCACCGCTCGGCCTCGGGCCGCAGCCGCTCCCGGTAGGCGGCGACGGCCGCCCGGTCCCCGGGCGTGCCCGGCACGAAGAGGTTCACCCCGTACGGCCGGCCGGTCGACGCCCGCACCGCGGCGATCTGCTCGGACATCCCGGCGGCGGTCCTCATCCCGGCGGCCAGGAAGCCCAGCCCGCCGGCCCGGTTCACCGCCGCGACCAGTGCGGGCGTCGAGGGCCCGCCCGCCATCGGGGCGGCGATCACGGGGACGGCGAGCTCGTCGAGCCGGACGGTCATCGGGCGCTCCTCACACTGCTGCGGGTACGGAACACCCCCACCCTACGCTCGGCGGATCAGCCCCCGCCGCCGCGCCTCGCGCACCGCCGCCGTGCGCGAGTCCACCCCCAACTTGGTGTAGATGTGCACCAGATGGGACTTCACCGTGGCCTGGCTCAGGTGCAGCCGCTGGCTGACCTGCTGGTTGGTCAGCCCGTCCGCGACCAGCCCCAGCACCTCGGTCTCCCGGGCGCTGAGCGCCGCCGCCGGCGTCCGCATCCGCTCCAGCAGCCGGTCCGCGACGCTGGGCGCCAGCGCGCTGCGCCCGGCCGCGGCGGCCCGTACGGCCTGGGCGAGCTCCTCCGGCGGGGCGTCCTTCAGCAGGTAGCCGGTGGCGCCCGCCTCCAGGGCCGGCAGGGTGTCCGCGTCGGTGTCGTACGTGGTGACGACCAGGACCCGCGGCGCGCCCGCCCGGGCGGTGATCGCCGCGGTGGCCTGCGCCCCGTTCATCGCCGAGCCCGGCCCGAACTGGAGGTCCATCAGCACCACGTCCACGCCCGGCTCCGCCGCCAGCTCGACGGCCCGCTCGGCGGTGGCCGCCTCCGCCACGATGGCGAAGTCCGGCTCGCACTCCAGCACCGCCCGCAGCCCGGCCCGCACCACCGGGTGGTCGTCCGCGATGAGCAGCCTGATCACGGGCCGGCCTCCGGGGTGACCGGCAGCTGCACCGCCACCGTGGTGCCCTGCCCGGGCGCCGACTCCACCGTGAAGCGGCCGCCGAGCGCCCGCGCCCGGGCCCGCATCGAGGGCAGCCCGAACCCGCCGTCCCCGTCGGGGCGGCCGGCCGCCACCACCGCCGGGTCGAACCCGGCGCCGTCGTCGTACACGTCCAGTGCCACTTCGCCCTCCATGTAGCTGAGCGTCACGTCGGCCCGCGAGGCGCCCGCGTGCCGGACGGTGTTGCCGAGCGCCGACTGCGCGATCCGCAGCAGCGCGACCTCCTGCGCGGCCGGCAGCCGGACCGGGTCGCCGAAGACGTGCAGGTGGACGGGCAGCGTGCCGTGCGCCGTCGTCGTCGCGCACAGCCGCTCCAGCGCGACCGGCAGCGGGTCGCCGTCCAGCGCGGGCGGGGTGAGCGCCCGGACGAACCTGCGGGCCTCGTCCAGGTTGTCCTGGGCGGCCTGCCGCGCCTGTTCGACGTACCCGGCGGCGGCCTCGGTGCGCTCCGGCAGGGCCCGCTGGGCCGCCCGCAGCAGCAGCTGGATGGAGCTGAGGCTCTGCGCGAGGGTGTCGTGGATCTCCCGGGCGAGCCGCTCCCGCTCGGCCAGCACCCCGGCCGCGTGGTGCGCGGCGGCGGCGTCGGCGCGGGCGGCGGTCAGTTCGTCGATCAGCCGGCGGCGCTCCTCGCTCTCCCGGTACAGCGCCTGGTAGCCGAGCACGGTGGCGGTGGCGACGGCCGCGCCGAGCGCGGGCCCGATCGAGGCGGCGAAGCTGAAGCTGTGCTGGTGCCAGGACCAGGCGGCGATCGACGCGGCGGCGGTCAGCCCGACGGCGACGAGCCCACCGCGCCGCCCCAGCAGGTGCAGTTCCAGGAAGTACAGCGGGAACGCCAGCCAGACCCCGTCCTGGGTGGCGATCAGCACGCCCGCCCAGGTGGCGCCGAGCAGCACCAGCCAGAGCGCGGCCGCCCGGCGCGAGCGGCGCACGGCGGCCAGCTGCGGGCCGACGGTGTAGACGGCGGCCATCGCGGTGGCCGCGGCGGCGACGGCGGCGGGGTCGCCGCCCCGGTCGACGAAGACGGCCCGGGCGACCGCGAGCGCGAGCAGGCCCGCAACGAGCAGGTGCAGGCAGACCTGGAGGACGCGGGCGACGGGGGTGGTTCTGGATCGTTCGGTCGCCATCCGTCCAGCCTAAGTTCCGCGCTGGCGTCCGGCATCAATCAAAAGGTTGAACTCGGTCTCTTCCCTTTGATGCCCAGGATGCAATCCCCGGCGCGATGCCCCGGGGCCCCTCCGTCCGGGACGGTGGAAGAGTCGAAAACACCTGTGCAGAGGAAGGTTCACCGTGTTCGTCGCCTGGAGGGACCTGAGGTTCGCCAAGGGGCGGTTCGCCTTGATGGGGACCGTCATCGTGCTGATCACCGTACTGGTCGGCCTGCTGTCCGGGCTGACCGCCGGGCTCGGTCGGCAGAACATCTCCGCGATCACCGGCCTGCCCGCCGACCACCTGGTCTTCGGCAAGCCGGCCGACGGGCAGACGCTCTCCTTCACCGATTCCCAGGTCACCCCCGACCAGTGGCAGGGCTGGGCCCGCGAGCCCGGCGTCACCTCCGCCCAGCCGCTCGGCATCACCACCACCAAGGCCGCCGCCGGGCAGCGCACCGCCGCGCTCTCCGCCTTCGGCGTCCCGGAGGACTCCGGGCTCGCCCCGCAGGGCACCCGGATCGCCCCCGGCCAGGCCGTGCTGTCCAGGACCGCCGCCGAGAACCTGGGCGGCCTCGCCCCCGGCGCCGAGTTCACCCTCGGCGGCCACCCGCTGCGGGTCGCCGCCGTCCAGGGCGACGCCGCGTACAGCCACACCCCGGTGATCTGGACCTCCCTCGGCGACTGGCAGCAGGCCGCCCCCGGCGGCACCGGCCACGCCACCGTCATCGCCCTCACCACGGCGAAGGGCGCCGACCTGGCCGCCGCCGACGCCCGCCACGGCACCGAGACCCGCACCCGCGACGACGCCCTCACCGCGATCGGCTCCTACACCTCGGAGAACGGCTCCCTCCAGCTGATGCGCGGCTTCCTGTTCGCCATCTCCGCCCTGGTGATCGGCGCGTTCTTCACGGTCTGGACGATCCAGCGCAGCGGCGACATCGCCGTCCTCAAGGCCCTCGGCGCCTCCACCCGCTACCTGCTGCGCGACGCCCTCGGCCAGGCCGTCCTGCTGCTGGTGCTCGGCACCCTGCTGGGCACCGCGGTCGCGGTCGGCTTCGGCGCGCTGATCGGCTCCGCCGTCCCCTTCGTCCTGGACGCCCCGACCGTCCTGCTGCCCGCCGCCGTCATGATCGCCCTCGGCGCGATCGGCGCGGCCCTGTCCATCCGCCGGATCACCTCCGTCGACCCGCTGACCGCCCTGGGGAGCGCCCGATGAGCTTGACCCTCGACCGCATCACCCTGACCTACCCGGACGGCGACGGCCGGCTCACGGCCCTGGACGAGGTCTCGCTGACCGTCCCCAAGGGCTCGCTCACCGCCGTCGTCGGCCCCTCCGGCTCCGGCAAGTCCAGCCTGCTGGCGGTCGCCGCCACCCTGATCACCCCGGACACCGGGCAGGTCGTCATCGACGGCACCGACACCACGGGCCTCGACCGGGCGGAACTCACCGCACTGCGCCGCACCAGGATCGGGATCGTCTTCCAGCAGCCCAATCTGCTGCCCTCGCTCACCGCGGTGGAGCAGCTGCAGGTGATGGCCCACCTGGACGGCCGCGCCCCGCGCACCGCCCTGCCCCGGGCCCTGGAACTCCTGGACGCCGTCGGCCTGCGCGACCAGGCCGCCCGCCGCCCGCACCAGCTCTCCGGCGGCCAGCGCCAGCGGGTCAACATCGCCCGCGCGCTGATGAACGACCCCACCGTCCTGCTGGTGGACGAACCGACCAGCGCCCTCGACCACGAGCGCGGCGCCGCCGTCCTGGACCTGATCACCGACCTCACCCACCGCCGGGCCACCGCCACCGTCCTGGTCACCCACGACCGCACCCACCTGACGGCCGTCGACCAGGTCGCCGAGGTCCACGACGGCCGGCTGACCCTGCCCGCGGCGGCGCTCTGACCTACTTGTTGGCCGTCAGCACGTCGTCCACCGAGAGCGTCACCGACGCTCCGATCGACTCCGGCAGGGTGAAGGACTGGCCGGGGCGGTGGACGGCGTGCACCCGGTACTCGCCGTCGTCGGGTTCGGTCAGCACCATCACGCGCTGGTTCATCCGGTCCACGATCACGTAGACCGGCACCCCCGCCGATGCGTAGGCGGCAGGCTTCTTCTTCAGGTCGTCACCGAAATCGGAGGAGGTCACCTCCAGCACGAGCCGGAAGACCGCCGGGTCGTAGCAGTTGTACTCGATCAGGTGATCGTCGCTGTACGCGTCGAGGATCGACAGGTCGGGGATCGCGAAATTCCTCCTGGCTGCCGATGTCGAGAGCATCATCGTAGAACTCGGACGCCTCCCGGCGCCCGATCCTCGATCCTCACCCGGACGAGTGGTTCAGCTCCGGCGGGCCCCGAGTCGCAGGGCCGAGGCCTCCGGCTCGGCGGGCTTCTCGCTGCCGGCCCACAGCGAGCGGACGTGGCTGAGGTGGCGGGTCATGCAGGCCTCGGCGCCGGCGGAGTCCCCGGCGAGCATCAGGTCCAGCAGCTCCAGGTGCTCCTCGGCCGAGGAGACCAGCTCGCCGCGCTCGTCGAGCCGGTTGAGGCCGTACAGCCGCGAGCGCTTGCGCAGGTCGCCGACGACCTCGACCAGGCGGGAGTTGCCGGCCAGCCCCAGCACGTCCAGGTGGAACTGGCGGTCGGCCTCCAGGTAGCCGATCAGGTCGTGCTTGCGGGCCGCCGCGACGATCGCCTCGGCCTGCGGGCGCAGCCGTTCCAGCTGCTCCTTGGTGGCGGTGCGCGCCACCCGGCCGACGGTCGGGACCTCGATCAGGGCGCGGATCTCGGTGAAGTCGTCGAGGTCGCGGTCGGTCAGCTCGGTGACGCGGAAGCCCTTGTTGCGGACGGCCTCGACGAGGCCCTCGCGGGCGAGGTCGAGCATGGCCTCGCGGACCGGGGTCGCGGAGACCCCGAAGTCGGCGGCGAGCGCGGGTGCGGAGTAGACCACGCCGGGGCGCAGTTCGCCGGAGATCAGGGCCGCCCGGAGTGCGTGGGCGACCTGGTCGCGAAGCCGCTCCTGTACGGAGATCAGGGTGCGGGATTTGAGGTCGGCCATGGTGTTCCTCCGGGTGGGTGCAGAACACCAGCGTACAATGTCACGTTACGTTGCGTACGCGACAGCCGGTGATTCGAACACCCGTCACCGGCCCGCCGGGCCGGCCCTCCGTGACGCCGAATGCCATGGTGGCAGCGGGCGGGGGGCCGGTCCAACGCCCGCCGCGGCCCCTAGTAAGGGGCCCCCCGGGGGGGACGCCCCGCCGGACCCGCCCCCCCCGGGGGGCACAAAGGGCCCCCCCGCGCCCGCCCCCCC
>NZ_JBSHBN010000139.1:0-25381 GCF_053612025.1 Kitasatospora sp. NPDC054768 | reverse complement strand
TGACGCCATGTCACCACCCGGAGCGCGGAGAACACCGAAACTGTGACGCGAAGCGCCTCACGTGGCGACCGCAGATCTCAAGACCAGCTCACTAGCGGGCGGTGCCCGGCCGGCGGTGCCCGGCGCGCTACGGCTTCGCGAGGTCCCGGCGCATGCAGAGCCGGGGCCAGCGGTCCAGACCGTGTTCGGCCTCCTTGCGGCGGATCTCGCGCAGGCCGGGGGTGAGTTCCTCCCCGGCCAGCGGGCGGAAACCGCAGCGGGCGTAGTAGGGGGCGTTCCAGGGGACCTCGGCGAAGGTGGTGAGGGTGAGCGCGGGGGCGTCGGTGGTCGCGGCGAGGTGCTCGATCAGTGCCCGGCCGATGCCGCGGCGGGCGTGGTCGGGGTGCACGGAGACCTGTTCGATGTGCAGCGCGCCGTCCACCGGTTCGGCGAGCAGGTAGCCGGCGACGGTCCCGTCGGGGGCCTCGGCGACCAGGGCGGTGCCCTGCTCCAGGTAGTGCGCCAGCTCCTCCGGTGCCGGGGGTTCGTCCTCGGCGATCTCCGGCATGCCGATCGCGGCGAACGGTGCGCCGGCGGCCCGCTCCAGTTCGGCGAGCAGTGGAAGTTCGTCCCTGGTGACGGCTCTGATTCGCATGCGTCCAGTCTGCTGCAGGCTGCTTTCGGCCACGCACGGTGGTGCCGTCGGCCAGTCAGCGGAGGGGAGAATCGGGCAAACTCGGGCAATCGGTGCGGCCGTCAACTACCGAGCGGCAACGTCCAGGACACGCGGGCGTAACGATCGCGGTTTCTTGCAGAAACTTGCTGCAAGGACTTTCCGTCGATCTTGCACCGCTGTTAACTTCCTTCCCGAGCCCGACGGCAGCAACGGTGCGGTCGGTACGAGGCAGCCATTATGCGCCTGTCTCCGAACATCTCGGGCACCCCCACCCTCCCAAGGAGTTCTCATGCGGCGTGGCATCGCGGCCTCTGCCCTCGTTGTGGCCCTCGCGGTCTCGATGGCTGCCTGTAGCAGCAGCGGCTCCAGCTCCGACGGCAAGGCCGACGGGCCGGTCACCCTCACGTACTGGGACACCTCGAACGCCACCAACGAGGCGCCGAACTACCAGGAGCTCGTCAAGAAGTTCGAGGCTGCGAACCCGAACGTCAAGGTCGACTTCGTCAACGTGCCGTTCGACCAGGCGCAGAACAAGCTCCAGACCGCGATGGGGGCCAAGGGTGCTCCGGACGTGTTCCGCTCCGAGGTCGGCTGGACCGCCGCCTTCGCCAAGGCCGGCTACCTGGAGCCGCTGGACGGCACCCCGGCCGCCGCGGACACCTCCGCCTTCCAGCCGAGCCTGATCCAGCAGGCCAAGTACGAGGGCAAGCTGTACGGCGTGCCGCTGGTGACCGACACCCTCGGCCTGCTCTACAACAAGGAGCTGTTCACCAAGGCCGGCATCACCGAGGCGCCGAAGACCTGGGACGAGCTGAAGACCGACGCCGCCGCCGTCAAGGAGAAGGCCGGGGTGGACGGCTTCTGGCTGAAGGCCGCCGACGGCTACTACGCGATGCCGTTCCTGTTCGGCGAGGGCACCGACACCGTCGACGCCGCGGGCAAGAAGATCACCGTCGCCTCGCCGGAGGCCGTCAAGGCCGTCGAGACCTACAAGTCGATGTTCACCGCGCCGGGCACCGTCAAGGCCGACGTCACCACCGACGCCTACGCGCACATGATGGACGCCTTCAACAGCGGCAAGGTCGCGGCGATCGTCCAGGGCCCCTGGGAGATCACCAACATCTACAAGGGTTCGGCCTTCGCCGACAAGAACAACCTCGGCATCGCCGCCGTCCCCGGTGGCTCCGGCGGCAAGGGTGGCGCTCCCACCGGCGGCCACAACATCTCGGTCTACGCGGGCGCCGACAAGGCCCACAAGGCCGCCGCGGAGAAGTTCGCCGCCTTCATGACCTCGGCCGAGAGCCAGGCGTTCATCGCGCAGAAGAACTCCACCCTGCCCACCCGCTCCGACGCCTTCACCGCGGACGTCAAGGCCGACCCGGGCATCGCCGGCTTCCAGGCCGTGCTGAGCAGCGCCAAGCCGCGCCCCGAGCTGCCCGAGTACAGCTCGCTGTTCGCCTCGCTGGGCACCAACCTGGGCAAGGCCGTCCAGGGCACCAGCACCCAGGACGCGCTGAACACCGTCTCCACCGACTACGCCAAGCTCCTGCCGGGCTTCGCCAAGTAGTCCCTGCGCCCGGCCCGCCGGTCGACGGATGACAGCGGGCGGGTGGCGGTGACCCCGCGACGGCGAACGAATGACGGATAACAGATTTCATCATCTGTCAGCTGTCATCCGTTCGCTGTCCGCGGCCCGTCGCCACCCGCCCCGCGGCACCCGTCGCCCACTGCGGACCGGGCCGTCGGCTCCCCCCGAGAATTCCCCCCGAGAAGGTGCAAACGATGTCAGTCGCCGTGCAGGGCGCCACCGGCAAGGGCAACCGGGAACGCGAGCAGCGTCCGGGCCTGCTGGAACGCGTCAAGCGCTCCTACGCCAAGCACTGGTACGCCTACGCGATGATCGCCCCGGTCGTACTGGTGCTCGGTGCACTGGTGCTCTACCCGCTCGCCGAGGGCATCTGGCTCACCCTCACCGACGCCAACAGCCTCAACGTCGCCCGCAAGATCGGCGTCAACGAGATCCCGGCGAGCTACGAGTTCGTCGGCTTCCACAACTACGCCGACATCCTGTGGGGCCCCGGCTCGTACGACCGCTTCTGGTCGCACTTCGTCTGGACCATCGCCTGGACGGCCGTCTGCGTCTTCCTGCACTACACCCTCGGCCTCGGCCTGGCCCTGCTGCTCAACCAGAAGCTGCGCGGCCGCGCCGCCTACCGGATGCTGCTCATCCTGCCCTGGGCCGTACCGACCTTCGTCACCGTCTTCTCCTGGCGCCTGATGCTCGCCGACGGCGGCGTCGTCAACACCATCCTCTCCTTCCTGCACCTGCCCGAGCCGGGCTGGCTCACCGACCCGTGGGCGCAGAAGGCGGCCGCGATCATGGTGAACACCTGGGCCGGTGTGCCGTTCATGATGATCTCGCTGCTCGGCGGCCTCCAGTCGATCCCGGCCGAGCTGTACGAGGCCGCGGAGATGGACGGCGCCACCGCCTGGCAGCGCTTCCGGTACGTCACCCTGCCGGGGCTGCGCTCCGTCTCCTCCACGGTCGTGCTGCTCGGCGTGATCTGGACGTTCAACCAGTTCAACGTGATCTTCCTGCTGTTCGGCACCGGCGCCCCCGATGCCCAGCTGCTGGTCACCTGGGCGTACCGGCTCGGCTTCGGCCAGATCCCCCGGGACTACGCGCAGTCCGCCGCCTACGGCGTGATCCTGCTGTCCATCCTGATCGTCTTCACCGCCTTCTACCGGCGCTGGCTCGCCCGCAACGAGCAGGCCAACGGCTGAGGCCCCGGACCCAGTTGACCCACGAAGGCAGGTAACCCCGATGAGCACCACCACCGAACTCCCGGCCCGCCCGGCGGCCGCGGCCCCGGCCGCCCGGCCCGCCAAGGTCCGCCGCCGCGGCGAGCGCAGCCCGATGGCCCGGGCGCTGTCCCACGGCACCCTGATCCTGGCCGGCCTGATCGCGCTCTTCCCGGTCGCGTGGATCCTGTTCGTCTCGCTCGGCCCGGACAAGACCGACTACCTCCACCCCGGCCAGATCCTCGACAAGCTGACGCTGTCGAACTACCAGCACGTGCTGTCCGACACCGACTTCTTCACCTGGTTCGGCAACGCCCTGCTGGTCTCCGGCGTCACCACCGTGTTCGGCGTGATGCTCGCCGCCACCACCGGCTACGCCGTCTCCCGGATGAAGTTCCCCGGACACAAGCCGCTGATGTGGTCGCTGCTGGTCACCCAGATGTTCCC
This sequence comes from Kitasatospora sp. NPDC054768, assembly GCF_053612025.1. NCBI lineage: Bacteria > Bacillati > Actinomycetota > Actinomycetes > Kitasatosporales > Streptomycetaceae > Kitasatospora > Kitasatospora sp. NPDC054768. The sequence continues at coordinate 21,477 of NZ_JBSHBN010000139.1, read as the reverse complement.
GATCGCGGTGCTGATCGTGCCGATGTACACGATGCTCTCCGAACTCGGCCTGCTGGACAGCTACACCGGCCTGATCCTGGTCTACTCGACCACCACCGTGCCGTACTGCGCCTGGCTGCTGAAGGGCTACTTCGACACCATCCCGGTGGAGATCGACGAGGCCGGCCGGGTCGACGGGCTCAGCCCGTTCGGCACCTTCTGGCGGCTGGTGCTGCCGCTCGCCCGCCCGGGCCTGGCGGTGGCGGCCTTCTACTCCTTCCTCACCTACTGGGCCGAGGTGCCGTTCGCCTCCACGTTCATGCTCAGCTCCGACAAGTACACGTTGGCCGTGGGCCTCCAGACCTTCGTCAGCGAGCACGACGCCCAGTGGAACCTGATGGCCGCGACCGCCGTGCTGATCGCGATCCCGTCCGCGGCCTTCTTTTACCTGGTGCAGCGCCACCTGGTCACCGGCCTGACCGCCGGTGCCTCCAAGTCGTAACGGGCCGCCACGTCGTCACGCGCACCACGTCGTCACAGGACCGCACGCCGTCGCAAGACCGCACGCCGTCACAAGACCGCACCTCGTCGCGCGCCTCCACGTCCCAGCGCCTTCCGCTCCTCTAGTCCCCAAGGGATACCGTCCATGACCCAGAACCTGGCCGACACCTCCCGGCCTGCCGCCGACACCGCTCACGAGGCGAACGTCAGCGCGTCCAGAGGCTGGTGGCGGGACGCGGTCATCTACCAGGTGTACCCGCGCAGCTTCGCCGACTCCAACGGCGACGGCATGGGTGACCTGCCCGGCATCCGCAGCCGCCTGCCCTACCTGCGCGACCTCGGCGTGGACGCGGTCTGGCTCTCGCCGTTCTACGCCTCGCCGCAGGCGGACGCCGGCTACGACGTGGCCGACTACCGCGCGGTGGACCCGATGTTCGGCACCCTGCTGGACGCCGACGCCCTGATCCGGGACGCCCACGACCTGGGTCTGCGGATCATCGTCGACCTCGTCCCCAACCACTCCTCGGACCAGCACGAGTGGTTCCAGCGCGCCCTGCGCGAGGGCCCCGGCTCCCCGCTGCGCGAGCGCTACCACTTCCGCCCCGGCAAGGGCGAGCAGGGCGAACTGCCGCCCAACGACTGGGAGTCCATCTTCGGCGGCCCGGCCTGGACCCGCAGCGAGAACCCGGACGGCACCCCCGGCGACTGGTACCTGCACCTGTTCGCCCCGGAGCAGCCCGACTTCAACTGGGAGAACCCGGCCGTCGCCGACGAGTTCCGTTCGATCCTGCGGTTCTGGCTCGACATGGGCGTGGACGGCTTCCGCATCGACGTCGCCCACGGCCTGGTCAAGGCCCCCGGCCTGCCCGACCTCGGCGGCGCCGACCAGCTCAAGCTGCTCGGCAACGACGTCATGCCGTTCTTCGACCAGGACGGCGTGCACGAGATCTACCGCAGCTGGCGCAAGATCCTCGACGAGTACCCGGGGCAGCGGATCGGCGTCGCCGAGGCGTGGACCCCGACCGTCCAGCGCACCGCCAACTACGTCCGCCCCGACGAGCTGCACCAGGCCTTCAACTTCCAGTACCTGGGCACCGGTTGGGACGCCACCGCGCTGCGCGAGGTGATCGACCTCTCGCTCGACTCGATGCGCCCGGTCGACGCCCCCACCACCTGGGTGCTCTCCAACCACGACGTCACGCGGCACGCCACCCGGTTCGCCAACGAGCCCGGCCTCGGCACCCAGATCCGCACCCCCGGCGACCGCGAGCTCGGCCTGCGCCGCGCCCGCGCCGCCACCCTGCTGATGCTCGCGCTGCCCGGCTCGGCCTACGTCTACCAGGGCGAGGAGCTCGGCCTGCCGGACGTCACCGACCTGCCCGACGAGGTCCGCCAGGACCCGTCCTTCTTCCGTCAGGCCGGCCAGGACGGCTACCGCGACGGCTGCCGCGTCCCGATCCCGTGGTCCGGCACCGAGGCCCCGTACGGCTTCGGGCCGGTGGCCGGCGGGCCGTCCTGGCTGCCCCAGCCGGCCGAGTGGGCCGGGCTGAGCGTCGAGGCGCAGACCGGCGACCCGACCTCCACCCTGGAGCTCTACCGCAGCGCGCTGGCCGTCCGCCGGGCGCAGCCCGACCTCGGCGCCGGCACCGGGGTCGCGTGGCTGGAGAGCCCCGAGGGCACCCTGGCGTTCCGTCGCGGCGCCTTCGTCTGCACCGTGAACACCACCGGCGAACCGGTGCGGATCGCCGCCCCGGGCACGCTGCTGCTGGGCTCGGCCGACCTCGTGGTGGACGGCGGCGAGACGGTGCTCGCTCCGGACAGCACCGGCTGGTGGGCGGTCTGACGTGGTTGGAATAGGCTCTGGGACCGTGACTACGGCGCGACTCTCAGACATCGCGGCGCAGGCGGGGGTCAGCGAAGCCACCGTCTCCCGCGTGCTCAACGGCAAGGCGAACGTTTCCGCCGCCACCCGGCAGACCGTGCTGGCGGCGCTCGACGTGCTCGGGTACGAGCGGCCGACCCGTCTTCGCCAGCGCAGCGCCGGGCTGATCGGTCTGATCACGCCCGAGCTGAGCAACCCGATCTTCCCCGCGCTGGCCCAGGTGATCGAGCAGGTGCTCAGCCGGCACGGCTACACGCCGGTGCTGTGCACCCAGACTCCGGGCGGGTCCACCGAGGACGAACTGGTGGAGATGCTGGTGGACCGGGGCGTGGCGGGCATCGTCTTCGTCTCCGGGCTGCACGCCGACACCACCGCCGACCACGACCGCTACGCCCGGCTGGCCGGGCGCGGGGTGCCGTTCGTGCTGATCAACGGCTACAGCGAGAAGATCGACGCGCCGTTCATCTCGCCGGACGACCGGGCCGCGATGTGGATGGCCGTCCAGCACCTGGCCGAACTCGGGCACGAGCGGATCGGGCTGGCCGTCGGTCAGCGCCGGTACGTGCCGGTGCTGCGCAAGATCGAGGGCTTCACGGCCGCGCTGCGCGAGGTGCTCGGGCTCTCCCGGGAGGAGGCCGACGACCTCGTCCACCACACGCTGTTCAGCGTGGAGGGCGGGCACGCGGCGGCCGGCGCGCTGCTCGACAAGGGCTGCACGGCGATCGTCTGCGGGAGCGACATGATGGCGCTCGGGGCGATCCGGGCGGTGCGGCAGCGTGGGCTGTCGGTGCCGCAGGACGTGTCGGTGGTCGGCTTCGACGACTCGCCGCTGATCGCCTTCACCGAGCCGCCGTTGACCACGATCCGCCAGCCGGTCGAGGCGATGGCCACGGCGGCGGTGGACGCGCTGCTGGAGGAGGTCGGCGGAAACGCGGCCCAGCGCGGCGAGTTCATGTTCCAGCCGGAGCTGGTGATGCGCGGGTCCACCGGGGCCTGCGCGCGCTGAACCCCGGCCGTCACGGCCGACGGAAGGGCCCCGGAGGGCGGTTGCTCTCCGGGGCCCTTCGGCGTGCGTGCGGTCGGCCGCCCCGGGCCGTCGGGCGGTCAGCCCTCCTGGGCGGTGGGGCGGTCGACGGTCGGTCGGTGCCCGTCGGCCGCCTCGGCGGTACGGGTCTCGGTACGGCGGCCGCGGGCCAGGTAGTCGCGCAGGACCAGTTCGACGGCGTCCTGCGGGTTCTTGGTGCCGGAGAGCAACATCGCGTCGATCGCGAGGTTCGCGTCGAGGGTGACGGTGACCTGGGCCATGTGACTCCTCCTCGGGTGCAGAGCAGCAGCATGCCCGTTGGGGCGGGGATTCACCACGGGGATTCGCCATGGGGATTCACCGCGGGGATTTGCCACGAGGTACGGCCGGAGGCATGCCGGAACCCCCGGGGAGGAGCGACCAGACTCTCCCCGGGGGCGTGGGCGGTCAACGTTCGGACGACAGCTGACAGATGATGAAATCTGTTATCTGTCAGCTGTTATCCGTCGGCTGTCGGCTGTTCGCCGTTCTCAGACCCGGCCGGCGAAGTCCGGGGCCCAGTTGGCGATGCTCTGCTCGCGGACGCCCGAGCTCGGGTTGGCGGCCTCGACGTACTTGCCGTTGCCGACGTAGATCGCGACGTGGTAGACGCCGGAGTCCTTGCCGTTGTTGGACCAGAACAGCAGGTCGCCCGGCTGGAGGCTGTCCAGCGAGACGTGGGTGCTGGCGGCGGCCTGGTCGGCGGCGACGCGCGGGACGGAGACGCCCGCGGCGCGCAGCGCGGCCTGGGTCAGGCCGGAGCAGTCCCAGCCACCGTTGCCGGTGCCGCCGTAGACGTACGCCTGACCGACCTTCGACTCGGCGAAGGAGACCGCGGCGGCCATGCTGCCGGTGGCGGCCGGAGCCTGGGTCTGGGGAGCGGGCTTGGTGGACGGCTTGGCGGCCTGGGTCTGGGCCTGCGCGGTCGGCTGGGCGTTCACGGCACCGCCGTTCGCGGACTGGCCGGACTTCTGCGAGCGGTCGAACCAGGTGAAGTCCGAGCCGGACTTGCCGGTGGCGGACTGGCCGGCCTGGGCCTGGCCGTTGCCGCCGAAGGACAGCTGCTGGCCCGGGTAGATGCTGTCCGGACCCTCGGTCAGGGTGCCGCGGTTGAGCTCGTACAGCCGCTGCCAGCCGCCCTGCACCTTGTGCTGGTCGGCGATCGCGGACAGCCAGTCGCCCTCGACCACGGTGTAGTCGCCGTTCTGGGCCTGCTGCTGGCGCTTCTGGACCCAGTCGCTCCGGTTTCCGGAGGCGGCGGAGTCGGTGCTGGCCTGCGTGCCGTCCTGGGCGGGCGCGGAGGGCGCGGAGGGCGCGGAGGGCGCGGCGGGCTTTGCGGCCGGGGCCTGGGTCTGCGGAGCGGGCTTGGCGGCCGGGGCGGCCGGCTTGGCGCTCTGCGCGGGCTGCGCGGGCTTCGCGGCGGTCGAGCCCGCGGTGGAGCCCGCCGAGGTGTCGACGGCGGCCGCGGCGCCGCCCTTGGTGAGGCCGGCCTGGACCGAGCACACCGGCCAGGCGCCGGGGCCCTGCGAGGCGAGGACCTTCTCGGCGACGGCGATCTGCTGGTCCTTGGTGGCCAGGTCGGCGCGCGCCGCGAAGGCGGTGCCGCCGAAGGCGGACCAGGTGCTGGAGGTGAACTGGAGGCCGCCGTAGAAGCCGTTGCCCGTGTTGATGCTCCAGTTGCCGCCGCTCTCGCACTGGGCGACCTTGTCCCAGGTGGCGACGGTGGCGGCGGAGGCGGTGCCGGAGGCGATGCAGGGGACGGTGAGGCCGACGCCCGCGACGCCGAGGGCGGCGATCACGCGACGGGTGCGGCTGGACAGACGAGTGCCGTTGGTGGGCAGCATGAAGACGCGGTCCTCTCCCACGCCTGCGAGGTGAGCTGTCGGATTCGGGCTGGAGTTGCCCGGCCGCGCTGTGGGCGCGGCTTCACCCCTAGCCCTGGACCGTTCCGGAGATCGGTCCGGGGCGACTTACCTGTGGGTCCCCCGCTCCTGCCGTGGTGCGATTTCGCGCTGCCAGGACATCCGACGGCAGGACTCGGCGTCGCGGATGAACCGGGTTCGTGTGGTCACGAACGGGGAGCACGTTAATCAGACTTAAGTTCAAACTGCAAACTGCTGTGATGCGCATCACGGTTTAGTGGGAACTGCCAAAATTGCCGCTCTTCATGATCGTAAATGATCGTTTTCAGGCAACCCTGTTATGGAAGCCCACAACTGGCAGCACTTCAGAAGTGGTGTGACGGCGCGTCGAATCGCGGGCCGGAGCACCCGGGCAGATGCTGCGGCGGCCGTGATGCGAGCGCCCGCGACCGCGTTTCCTATTTCCTTTCAAATAGGCCAGAACGGACATTCCACTTCATCGCCGTCCGACTTCCGCGCGGGACGGCCATGGGCGGGCGGAGCAAAACCGAAGGGCCCGGAACGCATGCCGTTCCGGGCCCTTCGGTGCGCGCCAACCGGCGCGCGTCGTCGACTACCGCCCTGCGGGCCCCTGGGAGGCCGCGTGGGCGCCGCGGACGCCCTCCAGAGCCCCCTCGGCCTCGGCGGCGGCCGCCGCCTCCGCCTCGGCCCGTGCCAGGTCCTCCGGGGACGGCGCGGGCAGCGCCGCCAGGTAGGTGGAGGCGATCAGCTGGCCGACCGACGGGTACGAGCCCAGCGGCGCGGCCGACGGGCAGCCGGTCTCCTCGGCGGCGGTGGCGAGCAGCTCGGAGTCCGCCTCCGGGCCGATCACCAGCGGGGCCAGCGCCGGGCGCTGCGAGCCGGTGTCCCTGAGGTGGTTGACGGCCGCGGCCACCGAGCCGGGCACGTCGAGCGCGGCGGCGACGACCGGCACGGCCAGTCGGGCGGCCAGCAGCACGCCGGTGATGCCGGCCGCCGCGGCCGCGTCCTCGCCGCCGACGGTGGTCAGCACCACGCCGTCCGCGGCGGTCGCGATGGCGAACAGCCGGGCGCGGTCGGCCCGGGCCAGCCCGGCCTCGGACAGCCGGACGTGCACGGCCTCGGCCAGCAGCGGGTGCGGGCCCAGCGGGTCGGTGACGGGCGCGCTGTACTCGGCGGCGAGCGCGTGAAGCTCGGTCAGGAAGGTGTGCGGGCCGGGCACCAGCGGCACCAGGACGGGCGTCGGCAGTCCGGCCTCGGCCGCCATGGCCAGCAGCTCGGCCACGGTGCGGTCCTCGCCGCCCGCGCCCTCGCCGCCGTTGCCGGGCAGGTAGCCGACCGCGGTCCGGACGCCGTTCTGCTCGGTGCGGACGATCGAGAGCAACTCCTCGACGACCGAGCGGGACTCGGGCCCGGCGGTCGCGGGCACGGCGAGCACCAGGGCCGGGGCGCCGGCCGGGATCTCGGGGCGCTCGGGACGACGGTGGCGCCCCCGCGCACGGGAGCCTGGAGTACGGACGGGCAGTGGCGCGCCCGGGATGGCTGCGGTGCTCATGCCGGAGATCGTAGGACATCTGCCCGTCCGGCTTGCAGTCGGCTGCCGCGTGGGTTTCACGCGGTCGCGGTCCGGAGGCCGGTGCGTCTCCGGCACCGGTCCGGGCACTTTGCCTACAATCCGGACATTCCGCTCCCAATCCCCGCGCGACCGCCGGTGGTTGCCTCGACGCGACCCGAGGGCGCCGGCGTTGCACCTGGGGCGCGTGAGATGTCTCACAGCATGAGGATGGTTTGACGGAGGGTCACGGGAGTGCGACTCCCGGCATTCGAAGATCAACATTCAGCGGGGAGGTGCTCACGGCCGGTTATCGCGCGCCCGACGATTCATCGGCTATGTCCGTTTACGTACCGTCAGGAGAAGGGTCCGTGAAGAGTTCGCGGCTGCGGACAAAAGGCCACGTGCACCTGCAACGTCCCGTGCTGATGCACGTGCACTGCGGCTATCATCGCGTCAAGTGAGGCGTTGTGCCGGACCGGTACGGGGCCGGTCCGTTCGTTTCGACGGTGCCGGGGGCGCCGCGCTGGACGACAACTCCGGAAGCTCTTCGGGAGATTTCTATGCACGACTCGCAGGACACGCACGGCTCGTACGACACCTACAACGGGATGGCCGCCGCCGATCTCCAGGGGGTGGTCTGGCAGAAGAGCCGGCACAGCAACTCCCAGGGCAACTGCGTCGAGTTCGCGGCCCTGCCCGGCGGCGATGTGGCGATGCGCAACTCGCGGTTCCCGGACGGCCCGGCCCTCATCTACACCCGGGCCGAGATCGCCGCCCTGCTGCTGGGGGCCAAGGACGGGGAGTTCGACCACCTGGCGGTCTGACCGACCGCCGTGCTCCATCATCGGGGGGCCGTCGTGGGTGCCGACACCACGACGGCCTTTGTCTTTGTCTCCTCCGGGGACCTCTTCGCCGGCGGTCTCCGCTTCGGAGGTGTCCGCTCCGGAGGCGTCCGCACTGGAGCGGAAGTCCTCGGCGGGGCCGGGTGGAAGGGCCCGGGGTGTGGTCCTCCCGGGGCTTCCGTCGACCGGCCGTGCGCCGACCGGCGCATGGTCCGTCCTGGGCGTGCGGCCCGTTCGGGTCGGGGGCCCGGTCGGGGCGCACGGCCCGTCCTAGGCCGAGCGCCGATGCCGTCCGCCGATCTCGACGGGGCCGTCGAGCGGTGAGCGGCCGCCGAGTCCGGGGTGCCCGTCCAGCGGGGAGCCGACGATCGTCTCCGCCTCGAACATCGCCCAGACCACCTTGCCGCTGCCCAGCGGGTGCCAGCCCCAGGAGCGGCTGAACGACTCCACCAGGTGCAGCCCGCGGCCGGATTCGGCGACGAAGTCGGCCTCCCGTGCGATCGGGCCGATGCTGCTCGGATCGCTCACCGCGCAGACCACCTGGGGTGCGCGGTGCACCAGGCTTATTCGGATCGGGAGCCGGCCGTCCGGGGTCGGCTGCAGGGGAAAGCCGTACTCGCCCTGGGTGCCGCCCGACGGGTCGGGCCGTGCGCCGATCGCATGCCGGAGCGCGTTGGTCACGAGTTCCGAGGCCACCAGCGCGACGTCGTCGAACAGCTCCGTCAGGCCCCAGTGCTGGAGCGTGCTCCGAGCGAAGTCGCGCGCGGTTCTGACGGCTTCGAAGCGAGGAGCGAGCGTACAGGTGACCACAAGGGGGTCAACCGCCAAAGCCGTACCGGTGCTCATGAAGAGCTCCTCCCATAAGGGGGCGGACACGGCTGGACCCGCCGGGGTCATGCCGGTCACCTCCGACTCGCTCGGCCGCTCGGCCGCCCCCTCGACCAGGCGCGCGCGCACTCGAACGCCCGATGACGCGGGGGACGTCGTCGGGTCGGTGCACGGAGTCGCGCGTGGGGTCGACACGGAGCCCGCGGGATTGCCAGGGATGTGCAGGTGCACGTGCACCATGGTGGTGTGCGCTCACTGCAGATGCAAGAGTCGATTCACGTGCAGTCGCACTATTGGCATATGCAAGCGCCGGATGCACGTGCATCCTGGTGTGTGGAGTGCGGAACTGATAGGAACATCCGTCAGTATCGGCACCGTGAGCGCTCAACTGATGGCAGACTGTGCGCTGTTTGCCCTAGGTGGAGGTTTCGACCGCATGACCACAGTTCAGCCGGGCGGCGGCTCGATGGTCCGCCGGATCCTCCTCGGCTCGCAGCTGCGCCGCCTGCGTGAGGCGCGCGGCATCACCCGCGAGGACGCGGGCTACGCGATCCGGGCCTCCGAGTCCAAGATCAGCCGCATGGAACTCGGCCGCGTCAGCTTCAAGGAGCGCGACGTCGCCGACCTGCTCAGTCTGTACGGCGTGGACGACGGCATCGAGCGGGAAGCCCTGCTCGGCCTCGTCCGCGAGGCCAACAAGTCCGGCTGGTGGCACAGCTTCAACGACGTGCTGCCGGGCTGGTTCCAGACCTACGTCGGCCTGGAGGAGGCCGCCCAGCTGATCCGCACCTACGAGGTGCAGTTCATCCCCGGGCTGCTCCAGTCCGAGGAGTACGCACGGGCGGTTTTCGGACAGAGTCGGCCGGTCATCAGCGAGGAGGAGGTCGAGCGACGGGTCAGCCTGCGGCTGCGCCGTCAGAAGCTGCTGGCCGAGGGCGCCAGCCCGCGCCTGTGGGCCGTCATCGACGAGGCGGCGCTGCGCCGGCCGGTCGGCGGGCCCAAGGTGATGCGCGGTCAGGTGCAGTACCTGATCGACGTGGCCGAGCAGGCCAACGTGGTGATCCAGGTCATGCCGTTCCGGTTCGGCGCGCACGCGGGCGAGTCCGGGGCGTTCACGATCCTGCGCTTCCCGGAGCAGGACCTCGCGGACGTGGTCTACCTGGAGCAGCTCACCAGCGCGCTCTACCTGGACAAGCGCGACGACGTCGACGCCTACATCCAGGTCATGGAGCGGCTCTGCGTGGACAGCCTCACGCCGGAACGCACGATAGACCTGCTCGCCTCGATCCTGAAGGAACGCTGAGCCGCTGCCGTCCGGGGCCTGTGAGCTCCCTCCCTCGCGAGGCCCCCCGGCAGCCGGTCACCAGGCCGCCCACCCGCCGTCAGCCGCGGGCCGGCGGCCGTTCGCGTTCCGGCGGGGACTGCTGCGGCGGGCGGCCCAGTTCCCAGGCCAGGTCGTAGCGGCCGAAGAGGTCGGCGCGGATCAGAGCCAGCGGGCTCTCGGCGCCCGGCAGCAGCACCCCGATGCAGCCGCCCATCAGTGCGCTGCGCAGCACCGCGTGCTCGGCGACCGGGTCGGGCGCGCCCCAGTCCCGCAGCAGCCCCTGGAGGATGGCGCCGAGCTGCTGCTGCTCCGGGTCCTGGACGAAGGCGCCGTTGTCCGGGTCGAGGATCAGCGCCAGGTGCGAGCGCATCACCCGGGGGTGGTCCATCGCCAGGCCGAGCACGGTGTCGATCGCCCCGGCCAGCCGTGCGTCGGGGGAGGACCCGGGGGCCAGCTCCGCCAGCGTGGCGGCCAGTGACTGGTGCATCATCCGGTGCGTCGCGGACTGCATGAGCAGCCGTTTGCCGTCGAAGTAGTACGAGAGCAGGCCGCGGGCGAGACCGGCCCGCTCGGCGATGTCCGTGAGCGTGGTGCCCGCGTAACCGCACTGGTCAACCAGCTCGACGGTGGCCCGCATGATCCGCCGGCGGGAGCGTTGCCGCATCTCCTCATTGACCGAATCCCCGCGAGGTGCCATCGTGTCTGCTCCGAACGTTCGTTGGCTCCGGGCCAATATACTTGTGGAGCCGACAGCCGCACCGGGATACCGTGCCCCGGCGGGCACTGCCCGGGCGGCCGCCACGAAGACGGCCGGCTCCACCGACACGGGGGTTTGGTGGAGCCGGCGCCATGGCCCGACGGCGCGGAGGCCGGTCGCGGGCGGGGTCCGGGGATCAGCGCCCGGCCAGGACGTCGGCCCGGGCCGCGGTCGACCCGACCGGCGGCTCGTCACGATCCGGCACGGGTGCGGGAACCGCCTTGCGACGCCGGTCCACCAGGGCGCCTGCCGTCGCGACCACCAGGCCGACCACCGCGACCACCGTGACGAACAGCAACGCCGGCCGGTAGCCGTCCAGCTGGGCCTGCGGGCTGTCGCCGCCCGCGCTGCCGGCCGTGATCATCGCGGTCGACCCGGCGAGGACCACCGCGGTGCCGACCTGGATCGCGGTGTTCACCAGACCCGAGGCCAGTCCCTGCTCCTCGTCGCCCACGCCGTCGGTGGCGGCGATGTTCACCGAGGGGAAGGCGAACGCGAAGCCCACGCCGAGCAGCAGCATCGAGGGCAGCACCAGGCCCGGGTACGAGCTGTGCTCGTCCAGCCGCAGGAACAGGGCGAAGGCGGCGACCAGTGAGGCCAGGCCGATCGGCAGCAGCCGCCCGGTGCCGAAGCGGTCCACGATCGGGCCCATGAACGGCGCCGAGAGCGCGATGAGGGCCGCGGCGGGCAGCAGTCCGAGCGCCATCTCCAGGGCCGACCAGCCGAGCAGGTGCTGGAGGTAGAGGGTGACCACGAACTGGAACCCGCCGTACGCGCCGGTCATCGCGAAGGCGACCACGTTGGCCCGGGCGACCGAGCCGTTGCGGAAGATGCCGAGCCGCACCAGCGGGTGCGCGGCGCGGCTCTCCACCCGCAGGAAGGCGGCGGCCAGCACGGCGACGACCAGCAGCGAGCCAAGGGTGCGCGGGCTCAGCCAGCCGGCGCCCTGGGCCTCGGTCACGGTGAAGACCAGCAGCAGGACGGTCGCCGTGCCGGTGATCGCGCCGAGGACGTCGTAGCCGCCCTGGGCGCGCTCCTCGACCGGGCGGGGGAGCAGCCGGACGGCGAAGAGCAGGGCGAGCAGCGCGACCGGGACGGGCATCAGGAAGGTCCAGCGCCAGCCGACCGAGGTGAGCAGGCCGCTGAGCACCAGGCCGAGCGAGAAGCCGCTGGCGCCGCAGGTGGTGTATATCGACAGCGCGCGGTTGCGGGCGGGGCCCTCCGCGAAGGTCGTGGTGATGATCGACAGGCCGGCCGGGGCGGTGAAGGCGGCGCTGACGCCCTTGAGGAAGCGGGCCGCGATCAGCAGGCCGCCGTCGTCGACCAGGCCGCCGACCAGCGATGCGGCGGCGAAGACGCCCAGGGCGGCCAGGAACACCCGGCGGCGGCCGAGCAGGTCGGCGGCGCGCCCGCCGAGCAGCAGCAGGCCGCCGTAGCCGAGTACGTAGCCGGAGACCACCCACTGCAGGGTGGAGGTGGACAGGTGCAGGTCGGAGCCGATGGACGGAAGGGCGACGCCCACCATGGAGACGTCCAGGGCGTCCAGGAACATGGCGGCGCAGAGCACGATCAGGGTGCCCCAGAGGCGGGGAGTCCAGTGCGGCCCGCTGGTTGACGGGGCGTCGGGTGACGTGACGGTCGCGGTGGTCATGGGGAGGACAGTACATGCACATGCATTCAATGCAAATGAATTAAATGTGAACGCATTAATTGTCGATGCACGTGCTAGGGTGGCGGCGTGGCTGAACTCGACTCCCCGGCGGAGGCCGGTCTCGTCGCGCAGTGGCGCGAACTGCTGGCCCGGCATGCCGCCGCGGCCTGCGCCCTCGACCGCGAACTGGGCGACCGGTACGGGCTGGGCATGAGCGAGTTCGAGGTGCTGGAGCGTCTCGTCGAGAACTGCGGGGGCGGTGGGGGCCAGGCGGTGCGGGTGAGCGAGCTGGCCCACACCGTCCATCTGAGCCAGAGCGCGCTCTCGCGGCTGATCGCCCGCCTGGAGAAGGCCGGACTGGTCACCCGGGCGATGTGCGAGAGCGACCGCCGGGGCGTCCAGCTCACCCTCACCGAGGCCGGCCGGGAACGCTACGAGCAGGCCAGGCCGCTTCACCGCCGGGTGCTGGAGCAGGCCCTCGGCGACGGTCCCGGCCCGGTCGGCGGATCAGCCTCCGGCTGACGTCGCGTCAGAACCGCCGCACCGGTGCTTTGTCGACCTCACAGTAGGGAGTGCAGCCCCGGTGCCGCGGCCAGCAGCACGACCACGGCGGGCGCGGCGAGCGCCGCGACGGTGAGCCGCAGCCGGTGCGGGACGGAGAGCCGCGGACGGCCCGCGAGCAGTCGGTCCACCCGCTTCGGGGACTGTGCCAGGCCGGGCGGGCAGGAGCCGAACACCCCACGGTCCAGGTTGAGTTCGGCCAGCGCGAGGGCGGTGGTGTGCCGGCCGTGCCGACGGGCGGCCCGGTCGTCGGCGGCCAGTTCGACCAGCTCCGCCACCTGGTTCCGGAAGGCGTTGAACACGCCGACCCCGGGGAAGCCCGAGGCGAGCGCCTGGGCGAACTGCTGGAGCCAGTGGTGCCGGGCCCGGACGTGACCGCGCTCATGGCTCAGCACGGCGGCCAGCTCCCGGTCGGTCAGCTGCTGGAGGGCGCCGGTGGTGACCACCAGCCGGGAGTCCGGGCCGGGCAGCGACCAGGCCTCCGGACGGACGTTCTCCAGGACCACCAGCCGTTCCCGGCGGCTCCGGGCGGTCGCGATGGTGTCGGGCAACTCCGGTGCCCGGTTCGCCAGTTGGGCGTGCCGGCGATTGCGCACCGCCTTCGCCGTACGAACCTCCCGGGTCAGCGCCAGCACCGTCTGCACCCCGCCCGCGGCCAGCACCGCGGCGCACAGCCGGCCCCAGCCCTCGGCCTCCTGGAGGCCGTACGCCGCCTCCACGCCGTGCGGCGCGCCCGCGAACACCAGCGAGCGCAGCTCCGGCAGGGCGGCGGAGGCCGCCAGGAGGAGGCCCAGCGCGCAGCAGAGCAGAACGGCCACCACCAGGCACTGCCACACCAGCAGCGCCAGCACCGGTTCGCGCTCCGCCCAGCGGGCCCGGGCCAGCAGCCGGGGCACGAGGGTCGAGAGCAGCAGGCCGAGCAGCAGCAGGCCGATCAGGGCAGGCATCGATGGGCTCCCCGAGTACGCACGGAACGCGACAACGCGCTCCCTGCCAACCTATGCGCTGGCGACGCCCGGTGGAACGGCTTTCGACCGGCCAGTGACCAACGCCACGCTCGGACGGGGGCTTTGGCGTGGAGGGGGCGGGGGCAGGGGCGTTTCGGCGTGGCGGGCGGAGGCTCTGGGGTGTCGGGAGGTGTCCCGCAGGGCGTCACATGGTCAGGAGCATGGCGAACATGCCGATGCCCATGGTCAGTCGGCAGGCCTGCGGCAGCCCGGAGGTGCCGACCGCGAGGGTGCCCGCCGGAGTGCGCAGCAGCCGGCTGCCGGTCCAGACGGTGTACGCGGCGAAGTAGAGGAGGAGCACCCCGGTCAGCAGCGGAAGGCCCAGGGCGGCGGCTCGGTGGTGGCCGTGCCCGGAGGCGGACGCCATCGCGAGGGCCATGTACGTCATGGCGAGCGCGCCGACCGCGTGGTGCAGCCGGTGCGCCCGGCCGGCCGGGGCGTGGGCGGCGGCGAGCAGGAAGGCGGTGGCGGGGAGGCCGAAGAGCCCGGCCCAGACGGCGGGCGGGACGGTGGCGCCGGTGACGGCCATCGCGGCCATGCCCAACCCCATCAGGGCCTCGGCGGCGTCGGACTCGCGGGCGAGCGGCCGGTGCCCACCGCCCGGGGCGCAGGGGGAGTGGCGCAGCCGGACCAGGCAGGACGTGCCGGCGCCGGTGGCGAGGAGGGCGAGGAGCCAGTTGACCAGGGTGGGTCCGTGCAACGGCGGCCTCCCGGGGCGGTGGGCGCCGGGGGCGGCGAACAGGGGACAGCGAACAGCGGTCGGCGGACAGATGACAGCGAACAGATGATGAAATCTGTCGGCTGTCATCTGTCATCCGTGAGCTGTCATCTGTTCGCCGCCCCCGTGCGCGGCGACGGACGTCCGGTCCACGATCACCGCACCCGGCCGGGCACGGCCAGGGCGCGTACAGGGGCGCACAGTGGTGCCCGTCGTTGCGAAAGCCCTGGCCGCGCATCCGTCGCGTACTCGTCGCGCACCCGTCGCACGCCTGGTCGCACTCCCCGGCCGAGCGGACCGCTCACCCGGCCGCCCTCAGGCCGGGGCGCTCAGCCCTGGAGCCGACCCGAGGCGACCACCCGGCTGAGGAACTGCCGCGTCCGCTCCTCCTGCGGATCGCCGAACACCTGCTCCGGCGGCCCCTGTTCGAGCACCACCCCGCCGTCCAGGAAGCAGACCTGGTCGGCGACCTCACGGGCGAAGCCCATCTCGTGGGTGGAGAGGACCATCGTCATCCCCTGTTCCTTGAGGTCCCGCACCACCGACAGCACCTCGCCGACCAGCACCGGGTCGAGCGCCGCGGTGATCTCGTCGAGGAGCAGCAGCCGCGGCCCGGTGGCCAGCGCGCGCACGATGGCGACCCGCTGCTGCTGCCCGCCGGAGAGCCGGTCCGGGTACTCCTCGGCCTTGGCCGCCAGCCCGAGCCGGTCGAGCAGTTCCAGCGCCCGGGCCCGTGCCTCGGCCCGGGCGACGCGGTGCACCCGGCGCGGGGCGAGCGTGATGTTCTCCAGCACCGTCAGATGCGGGAACAGGTTGTACGACTGGAACACCACGCCGATCCGGCGCCGCACGGCGTCCTCGTCCGCGCGCGGATCGGTGATCTCCTCGCCGTCCAGGAAGATCGCCCCGTCGTCGATCCCCTCCAGCAGGTTGACGCAGCGCATCAGCGTGGACTTGCCGGAGCCGGAGGCCCCGATCAGCGCCGTCACCGAGTGCTCGGCCACGGCGAGGTCCACGTCGCGCAGCACCACCTGGCCGCCGAAGGTCTTGCGCACCGACTCCAACCGGAGCACGTCGCTCGACGTCACACCGCACCTCCCTGGAGCTGGCGGCGGTTCATCCGGGTGGTCAGCCAGTCGGCGAACCGGGTCAGCGGAATGGTCAGCACGATGAACACCAGCCCCGCCACCAGGTACGGCGTGAAGTTGAAGGAGCGAGCCGCGATGATCTTCGCCGCGTACACCGCGTCGATCGCGCCGCCGATCGAGACCAGCCCGGTGTCCTTCTGGAGGCTCACCAGGTTGTTGAGCAGCGGCGGTACGACCCGGCGGACGGCCTGCGGCAGCACCACGTACCGCATCGTCTGCGCGTTGGTCAGCCCCAGCGACCGCGCCGCGGCCCGCTGGCTCGGGTGCACCGACTCGATGCCGGAGCGGAACACCTCCGACACGTACGCCGAGTAGGTCAGCACCAGGGCGGCCCCGCCCAGCAGCAGCGGATCGGTGGTCACCCCGGTCAGCCGCAGCGCCGGCACTCCGGTGATCATCACCAGCAGGCAGATGATCATCGGCAGCCCGAGGAAGAAGTCCACGTACGCCGTGGCCAACAGCCGTACCGGCAGGAAGACCGGACCGCGCAGCGTCCGCAGCACCGCCAGCAGCAGCCCGAACAGCAGGATCAGCGCCCCGCAGCCGAGCATCAGCTCCAGGTTCAGCCGCAGTCCCTTCAGTACCTCGGGCAGCGCCTGACGGGCGTAGTCGAGGTTGAAGAAGGTCCGCCGAGTCACCTCCCACCCGGGGGAGTTGACGATCAGGAGGTAGAGCACGACGGCCGTGGCCAGGGTCGAGCCGGTGGCGATCAGCGCCGAGCGGCGGGCCCGGGACCGCCGGTACGCCTCGTGCGCCAGCCGCCGCTCGGACGGGCGGTAGTCGTCCTCCGTCGCCAGCGCCTTGGTGAGCTCCGCCGGACCGGCGGCGCCCGGCGCCTCCCCGCCCGGCGCCTCCCCGCCCGGCCCGGGGCTCAGGTCAGCGCTCACTTCAGCACCGGTGCCGAGACGGCGTCGGACAGCCACTGCTTCTCCAGCTTCGCCAGCGTGCCGTCGGCGCGCAGCGCGTCCACGGCCTGGGAGACGCAGCCGGTCAGCTTGGAGCCCTTGTCCAGCACCAGACCGAACTGCTCGGCCTGCGCGGCGGCCTCGAACTGGCCGACCACCTGGGCCTCCGGGACCTCGGCGCCGGTGATGTAGAAGGCGGTCGGCAGGTCCACCACCAGGGCGTCGATCTGGCCGTTCTTCAGCGCTGCCTTGGCCAGGTCGTTGGAGTCGAAGACGGCTGGCTGGGTGCTCGGCTTGATGGTGTTGGTGATGGTGTCCAGGCTCGTGGTGCCGACCTGCGCGCCGAGCTTGGCGCCCTTGAGGTCGGCGATGCTCCTGGCGCCCGCCGCCTTGGAGTTCTTCAGCGCGATGACGGTCTGGCGCACGTCGTAGTAGCCGGAGGAGAAGTCCACGGCCTGCTTGCGCTCGTCGCTGACGGACACCTGGTTGATGTCGAAGTCGAAGTCCTTGGCGCCGGGGGAGGTCGCCTTGTTGAACGGCGCGACCACCCAGCCGACCTTCTCCTTCGGGTAGCCGAGCTTCTCGGCGACCGCGTAGGCCACGGCGGACTCGAAGCCCTTGCCGTTCTCCGGCTTGTCGTCGGAGAACCACGGGTCGTACGCGGGCTTGTCGGTGCCGACGGTCAGCGTTCCGGCGGTGCGCGTGGCCAGCGCACCCGGCGCGCAGCCCGCCGCCGTCCCGGCCGCGCCCGAGGCGGCGTCGGACTTCGAGTCCTGCGGCGCGCAGGCGGTCAGCACGGCCGCGGCGGCGACCAGCGCGGCGATGGGCAGTACGGAGGAGGGCTTGCGGAGGGTCATGACGGGGCTCCAGGGAAGGACCGGCGGGACGGGGGGAACGAGGAGGGGCACGGGAGGGCGCGACGGGCGGCCCGCATCCCGGCGGGTCACTTCCCCCCGGTGGCGGCGCCGGAACACACGCGGCATGGTCGGCGTACGGGCCCGCGTCCGCGGCACCCCCCCGAGCCGGATCGGCAGCAGCCGGGGCGGCGGCAGGCCGGTCAACAGCAGCGGCGACAGCGGCAGCTCAGGCCGCGCGCGCGACAGCGACGGCAGACGTGCCGACGGGAGGGCGCCCGGAAGGGGTTGTCGTGGCGTTCGGCCACCGTGATCACCGCCGGGAGCATGCGGGGAGGTTCGCATCAGAACAGCGCATCTGTCCAGAACATCCAGATCACTGTCCACATGCCGGACAACCCGCCTCCCGTCGAAGGTTTGGGCGCCGGAGGGGCTGTGCACCGGAGCTTTGCCGGTCCTGGCCCTCTTGAACAGGAGAACCTTTCGTACTTATGGTGTCTCCGTTGAAATAACTCCTGTCGAAGTGAGTCCACGATGCAGAATCTTTCGCCAAGGCTCGCTGTGGCGGCCGACGCCCCGGTCTCGACCCTCGCCGGCCACCCGGCCTGGCTGCGCCTGAAGGAGGCCGTCGAGACGCTGCGCCCGCTCCAGTCGAAGGACGGCTCGATCGACCTGGCCGCCGTCCAGCGGCACACGGTCGACCCGCTGGTCGCCACCGTCCGCGCCGCCGTCCAGGAGCTCGCTCCGCACTTCCCGCACGACGCCGCCTACCTGGCCGCCGTCGACGCGGACCTCGCCAAGTGGGCCGACACCGGCTACCGCGAGCCCGACTTCCTGGACTCGCTGCTCGCCTTCCAGCCCGCCGACCAGCGCGAGGACGGGCTGGAGCACCTGGTCGTCTTCCCGATGTACACCCAGAACGGCAACCCGGACCGCAACCTGGAAGCCGTCCTGCTGAGCGTCGTGTGGCCCGACTGGCTGGCCGAGCTGGAGCGCACCCGCTTCGACAACCCGATGTTCGTGCCGATCACCTTCACGGACTTCACCGCCGGCTACGACACCAACTCCGCCGTGCTCTTCCCCGAGACGGTCTCCGTGCGCAAGGCGCCGGAGCGTTTCACCTGGGGCGGCATCTTCTGCGACCGCGAGGCCGCCCGCTTCCGCGCCGTCTCCAC
This sequence comes from Kitasatospora sp. NPDC054768, assembly GCF_053612025.1. Taxonomy (NCBI): domain Bacteria; kingdom Bacillati; phylum Actinomycetota; class Actinomycetes; order Kitasatosporales; family Streptomycetaceae; genus Kitasatospora; species Kitasatospora sp. NPDC054768. Next base: position 2,847 of record NZ_JBSHBN010000139.1, on the reverse strand, counting down.
CAGCGCCGTCCAGCAGCTCGGCCTGGAGATCCCGGCCGACGCCGAGGGCCTGCTCCAGGACCAGCAGCGCGCGCAGGAGACCTTCGTCCTGTGGGACCTGGTCCACGACCGCACCCACAGCCACGGCGACCTGCCGTTCGACCCCTTCATGATCAAGCAGCGCAGCCCGTTCTGGATGTACGGCCTGGAGGAGCTCCGCTGCGATCTCACCACCTTCAAGGAGGCGGTGAAGCTGGAGACCGAGGGCAACCCGCACGCCCGCGACGTCCAGTACGCGATCCTCTTCGACCGCCTGTTCCGCTTCCCCGTCTCCGGCGACCGGGTGCGCAACTACGACGGCATGGGCGGCCAGCTGCTCTTCGCCTACCTGCACAAGCACGACGCGCTGCGCTGGCGCGACAACCGCCTCAGCATCGACTGGGAGCGCGCCCCGCAGGTCACCAACGCGCTCTGCGCCGAGATCGAGACCCTCTACCGCGACGGCATCGACCGGCCGAAGCCGGCCCACTGGATCGCCGCCTACGAGCTGGTCTCCCGCTACCTCACCCCGCACCCGGCCTCCACCTGGGCGAAGGGCTCCGAGGCGCTGCCGCTCGACATCACCGACGGCAAGGCCCTCAACAAGGCCCTGTGCGACGCCGTGCTCCCGGACGAGTTCCCGCTGAGCATGTTCTACGAGGCCCTCAACAAGAAGCTGAGCGGCGTCATCGCCGCCACCGCCGGCATCACCGGCGCCGGGATCCAGGGAGTCGCCGCGTGACCACCTCCACCAACGCCCCGCTGGCCGGCAAGGTCATCGCCGTCGCCGGAGCCAGCGGCCCGGCCGGCCGCGCCGTGCTGCGCCGCCTCACCGCCGACGGTGCCACCGTGATCGGCGCCGACATCGACGCCCAGCGCCTGGAGTCCGCCCTGGACGCCACCCGGGTGGCCGTCCGCGGCGCCAAGGTCAGCGGCCAGGTGATCGACCTGCTCGACCCGCAGGAGGTCCACGACTGGGCCGACCACCTGGAGTCGGAGCACGGCCACGTCGACGGCCTGTTCCACCTGGTCGGCGGCTGGCGCGGCAGCAAGACCTTCTTCGACACCCGGCTGGACGACTGGGACTTCCTGCACGACACCGTCGTGCGGACCCTCCAGCACACCTCGCTGGCCTTCCAGCCCGCGCTGGTCCGCAGCACCGCCGGCCGCTACGCGATGATCTCCGCCGCGGCCGCGCACAAGCCCACCGCCGGCGGCGCCGCCTACGCGGCCGCCAAGGCCGCCACCGAGGCGTGGACCCTCGCGATGGCGGACTCCTTCAAGAAGGAGACCACCGACCCCGACGGCGAGCCCACCGCCGCGGCTGCGATCCTGGTCATCAAGGCGCTGGTCAGCCCCGAAATGCGGGCCGAGAAGCCGGAGGCGAAGTTCGCCGGCTTCACGGACACCACCGACCTCGCCGGACACCTGGCGGGCCTCTGGGACCGCCCCGCAGCAGAACTGAACGGACAGCACCTGTGGCTGACAGCCCGATGACCGACCTCACCCGTACGGACGCGGTACGGCGGCACGACCCCGCCGTCCGCGGCTTCGCCAGCGACAACTACGCCGGCGTCCACCCGGAGGTCCTCGCCGCGATAGCCCTCGCCAACGGCGGTCACCAGATCGCCTACGGCGAGGACGACTACACGGCCCACCTCCAGGACGTCTTCCGCCGCCACTTCGGCGAGAAGGCCGAGGCCTACCCCGTCTTCAACGGCACCGGCGCCAACGTGGTCGCCCTCCAGTCGCTGCTCCCGCGCTGGGGCGCGGTGGTCTGCGCAGAGTCGGCCCACATCCACGTCGACGAGGGCGGCGCCCCGGAGAAGATGGGCGGCATCAAGCTGCTCACCGTCCCCACCCCGGACGGCAAGCTCACCCCCGAGCTGCTCGACCAGCAGGCCTGGGGCTTCGGCGACGAGCACCGCGCGCAGCCGCTCGCGGTCTCCATCACCCAGAGCACCGAGCTCGGCACCCTCTACACCCCCGACGAGATCCGCGCGATCACCGAGCACGCCCACCAGCTGGGCATGCTCGTCCACGTGGACGGCTCCCGACTGGCCAACGCCGCCGCCTCGCTCGGCCTGCCGCTGCGGGACTTCACCACCGACGTCGGCGTCGACGTGCTCTCCTTCGGCGGGACGAAGAACGGCCTGCTCTTCGGTGAGGTCGTGGTGGTGCTCAACCCGGAGCGGGTGCGCAACATCAAGTACCTGCGCAAGACCTCGATGCAGCTCGCGTCGAAGATGCGCTTCGTCTCGGTCCAGTTCGAGGCGCTGCTCTCCGGCGACCTCTACCTCCGCAACGCCGGCCACGCCAACGCGATGGCCAGCCGCCTGGAGGCAGCGGTCCGGAAGATCGACGGCGTCGAGGTGGTCCGCCCGGTCCAGGCGAACGCGGTGTTCGCGATCCTCCCGCGCGAGGTGAGCGAGCGGCTCCAGAAGCGCTACCGCTTCTACTTCTGGAACGAGCACACCGGCGAGGTCCGCTGGATGTGCGCCTTCGACACCACGGAGGCCGACATCGACGCCTTCGCGGCGGCCATCGCCGAGGAGATGGGCCGCGCCTGACGGTGCCCGAACCACGGATCGTCCCGTCCCGCGTCAGCGGGGCGGGACGATTTGCATGTGGCGGGCCGGTCCCCGTACAGTTCCGGAGTCGCCGCGGGAGACCGGGGCGGCAAAGCGGAAAGCAAATCCGATGAATGAAACTCCGGAAAACGGAGCGGAAAGCGTCTGATAAGCTGGAAACACGAAAGAACGAAGCCCGGAGGGTCCGCTGGAAGGCGGTCCGAAGGAAGCGTCCGTTCCTTGAGAACTCAACAGCGTG
>NZ_JBSHBN010000138.1:0-25612 GCF_053612025.1 Kitasatospora sp. NPDC054768 | reverse complement strand
AGCCGGCCCGGCCCGGCCGCCGTTCCCCCGTGACGGCGGCCGGGCCGGAGCCGGTCAGATGCGGGTGCCGTACACGTGGTCGACCGGGATGGTGAGGAGCACCCGGCGGTCGGAGACCATCGCCTGGCGGTAATCCGCCCAGTCCGGGTGCTCCCCGGCGGCGCGGCGGTAGTAGTCCACCAGCGCCTCGACCTCGGGCCCCTCGGGGTCGGTGCCCGGTCCGGTCAGGGTGGCCACGCCCTCGGCGGTGACCCAGGAGCGGCCGTCCGGCCCGGTCACCTCCAGACTGGCCCGCGGGTCCCGGCGCAGGTTGGCCGTCTTGGCCAGCCCGTCCCGGGTGGAGATCAGGATGGCGTTCGCCTCCCGGTCGTAGAACGGCATGACGGGGGAGAGCTGCGGGCGGCCGTCCGCCTTGATGGTGGCGAGGACGCCGAGGCGGCTCTGTGCGAGCAGGGCGTACGGGTCGAAAGCAGTGGCGGTCATGGCAGCATCATCGACCTTCACACCGGTGTGAGGGCAAGGTCCGCCGCGCGTGTTGGGCGAGGTCCGCCGGGTGGGTGGGGTGCGGTGCGTCGGGCGTACCGGGCGAGGCCCGCCGGGCAGGTGGGGCGGGAGGCCGCGCATGATGGCACGGACCGGCGGGCCGGTGCGGAAGGTTCGGGAATCCGCCGTGATGTCCGGCGTGAGCCGCTATGGTCGGTCGCGAAAACGGTGACGGCCCGTCAGTGGATGCGCACCGTCCGAGTCGAGGGGACACCGCACGATGGCACGCGAACGCAAGCCGGTGGAACTGCTGGAGTTCTCCGACGACCTCCACACCGACGACGTCACCCCGCTGCAGGCCTTCCTGGCCGCCCGCATGCGCGAGCTGGTCCGGGCCCAACCCGAGGGCACCGGTGCCCGGTTCGCCGCCGAGCGGCTGGCGGAGATCACCGCCGCCGACTGCGTCTTCCTCTCGGACGTCCTGGTGGCCTGGGAGGAGGTGGTCCTGGAGGGCCGCAACGACGAGCCCGGCTGGACGCAGCGGATGCGCCAGGACGCCATGATCTGGTGGGAGCGGCTGTGCGAGACGGCCGACCGGTTCCGCGACCACCCCGACCACCGCTCCCGCTGGCGGCCGCTGCACTTCATGAACCTCGCCCACGCGGAGATCATGGCCGGCCTGACCGACCGGGCGGGCGGCGTGTACGGGGACGGGGCGCACCCGTGATCCCGGACGGCCGGGGGCGGTGGCCGTAGGGCCGGACTGTCGGTGCCGGCTGGTACGGTCCCCGGCATGAGCAATCGTGTGCCCTTCACGGGTGGGGAGAAGGAAAGCCTTCATGCGGCGCTGGACCGGCACCGCGATGTGGTGCTGTGGAAGCTGGAGGGGCTGGACGACGAGCAGCTGCGCCGTCCGATGACGCCCTCCGGGACCAATCTGCTGGGGCTGGTGAAGCACCTCGGCGGCGCCGAACTCGGCTGGTTCCGGGAGACGTTCGGCCGGGAGAGCGGACCGCTGCCGTTCGACATCGACGCCGACGATTCCTCCGACATGCGGGTGGAGCCGCACGAGTCGACGGCGGACGTCCTGGCCTTCTACGCCCGGGCCCGGGCCGGCGCCGACGAGACGATCCGGGAGCTGGCACTGGACGACCTCGGCACCTCCTGGTCGGGGAACTCCGTCTCGCTGCGCTGGGTGCTGATCCACATGACCACGGAGACGGCCCGGCACACCGGGCACATGGACATCCTGCGCGAGCTGATCGACGGGGGGACGGGCGACCACAACCGGAGCTGACCCCGGACTCCGCCCGGCCCGTCCCCGCGCGGTCCGCTGCTCGCGCTCAGGCCGTCAGCCCCCGGACGGCCCGGGCCAGCGCCCGCGCCGTCCGCCGGACGTCCGCCTCGGTGGTGCGCCAGTTGCTGAACGCGGCGCGCAGGGCGGGCCGCCCCGCGTAGCGGGTGGGGGTGAGGAAGGCCTCGCCGGCCAGCCCGTCGGCGAGTGCGGTCAGCCGCTCCGGGGTCGGGTCGGCCGTCAGCGAGAAGCAGACGACGTTCAGCCGCACCGGGGCGAGCAGTTCCAGGCCCTCGATCCGGGTCACCTCCGCGCCGAGCGCCCGGGCACCGGCGATGCAGCGCTCCACGATCTCCCGGTGCCCGGAGCGGCCGTACGCCCGCAGGGTGAACCAGGCGGCGAGGGCGCGCAGCCGGTGGGAGTTCTCCGGCGTGAGGTGGACCAGGTCCGGGTGCTCGCTCAGAGGGCCGAGGTAGGCGGCGGCGTTCTGGAAGACCCGGGCCTGGAGGTCCGGGCGGCGGGTGAACTGCACGGCGCTGTCGTAGGGCACGTTGAGCCACTTGTGCAGGTCGACGCAGACCGAGTCGGCGAGGTCCAGCCCCGCCACCAGCTCCGCGTGCTCCGGCGACAGCGCGGCGAAGGCGCCGAACGCGGCGTCCACGTGCAGCCAGAACCCGTACCGCTCGCGCAGCGCGGCGATCGCGCGCAGGTCGTCGAAGTCGACGGTGTTGACCGTCCCGGCGTTGGCCACCACGACGCACGGCCCCTGAGCCCCGGTCAGTGCCCGCTCCAGCGCGGCCACGTCCACCGCCTCCCGGCCCGGCAGGACGGGCACCGTCCGCAGCGCCGTCCGGCCCAGGCCCAGCACCGACAGCGCCTTGGCGACGCTGGAGTGCGCACTGCCCGACAGCACCCGGACCGGGCCCAGCGCGCCGACCCCGTCCTCGGCGACGTCCACGCCGAGCCGCTCGCCCAGCCACTCGCGGGCGATCGCCAGCCCCACCGTGTTCGACATCGTCGCGCCGCTCACGAAGGTGCCGCGGTGCGCCGCCGAGAGCCCGAACAGTTCGCGCAGCCACCCGACCGTCTCCCGCTCCAGGTGCTGACCGGCCGGATCCAGCGAGGAGTTGGAGTTCTGGTCCACGGCCGAGGTCAGCCAGTCGCCCGCGAGCGCCGCCGGCGTCGCCCCGCCGGTCACGAACCCGAAGTAGCGCGGCCCGGTACTCGCCGACAGCCGCGGCTCCCAGCGCTCCGCGAACTCCGCCAGGGCGGCCCGCATTCCGCCGCCCTCCTCGGCGAGCGGCGAGCCGGCGGTCTCCGCGCCGGCGGTCTCGGCGCCGGCCTGCTCCGCGCCGGCCCGTCCGATCGCGGGCCGTTCGTCGAGGGTCTCCAGGAAGGCGAGCGCACGCTGCCGGGTCTCCTCCAGGAGTTCCGGCAACCGGCCGAGATCGGCGGCGAGTTCGGGGTGCATGACGATTCTCCGTTGATCGACTGGGCGGTGCGCCCGAGGCTAACGGCGAGGTGCGGACGGCGTCCCGGTCCAATCCGGGACGGGTGGCCTGAAACGCACGGGGAGGTGGGGGAATTCGCGCCGTTCGGCTCAAAATCACTCCGGCGGTGCATTTTCGGCCGGTCCCTTGACCTCTCCCGATCCGGCGGACGGTGATCACCGTGCACCGCGGGCGAGTGAACGTTCCAATGTCGGGCGGATTTTCGAGCCGAGACTTCAGGGAGGTGCGGGGCTGTGCGTTCCACCACCGCTCCCGTGGCGGCCCCCGTGGCGCCGGGGCGCTTCCCACTGCTCGGCCACCTGCCGCAGCTGGCCGTCCAGCGGGTGGAGTTCCTGCAGTCGGTCAGGGCCCGGGCGACATCGTCAGGATATTCCTCGGGAATCGTCCGGTGTTCGTCCTGAACTCACCGGAGGCCGTCCACGACGTTCTCCTGAAGCAGAGCAGGAAGTTCGGCAGAGGACTGCTGTTCGACGTCGCGCGGCCATTCATCGGGAACGGCATCATCACCTCCGAGCGGGATTTCCACCTCCGCCAACGGCGCGCTCCAGCCGGCCTTCCACCGGGACAGCATCGCCGCGGGCGTCGGCACGATGACCGACATCGCCGAGGAGCAGGTGTCGTCCTGGCGCCCGGGCCAGGTGATCGCCATGGACCTGGTGCTGCGGAGGTGCGCCACACCATCCCAACCACGGCAGAGATCCTCTCCCCGGACCCGGAGGCCCCGGCCCTCGACCCGTCGCCGGACCTCCGCCGGATGCGCGAGGAGGACGGCCTGCCGCGGCTGCGCGTGACCCACCCGGTGCGCGGCGAGATCGACGCCGTCGTCATCACCGGGTACGGCGACGTCCGGGCCGCCTTCGCGGACGAGCGCCTGGTAACGGGCAACGGCATCGACCCGTCGCTGCCGCGCACCCTGTTCAACCACCCGGGCTTCCTGCCCGCCTACAGCGGCGAGGAGCACAGCCGTCTGCGCCGGATGCTCACCGGCAGCTTCACCGTCCACCGGGTCGAGCGGCTGCGGCCCGCGATCGAGACGATCGTCTCCGAGCACCTCGACGCGATGGCGGAGCAGGGCCCGGCCGTCGATCTGGTCGAGGCCTTCGCCCTGCCCATCCCCTCGCTGGCGATCTGCGAACTGCTCGACGTCCCGTACGGGACCAGGGCGATGTTCCAGCGCTGCTCCCGGGTGATCATGGACGGAACCGCCGACGCCGGTCAACTGATCGCCGCCTCGGCCGAGTTGAACGCGGCCATGGCGGACATCGTGGCCCGCAACCGGGCCACCCCCGGGGACGGCGTGCTGGGCGCGGTGGTGCGGCAGCACGGCGCGGAGCTCACCGACGAGGAGCTCATCGGCTTCGGCACCACCCTCCTGGTCGGCGGACACGAGACCACCGCGACCCAACTCGCCCTGAGCGTGCTGGCGTTGCTCCGCCACCCGGACCAGCTCGCCGTCCTCCGCGACGACCCCGGGGCCACCGGCCCGGCGGTGGAGGAACTGCTGCGCCATCTCGCCATCCCCGCACCGCTCCTGCGCACCGCCGCGGCCGACGTCGAGGTCAACGGCCACCGGATCGCCGAGGGCGAGCACGTCCTGCTCTCCCCGCTGACCGCGAACCGCGACCCCGAACTCGTCCCCGAGCGACCGGACGACCTCGACCTGCGCCGCCGTCCGGTCGCCCAGCTGTCCTTCGGCTTCGGCGCCCACCAGTGCCTCGGCCAGCAACTGGCCCGGCTGGAACTGAAGGTGGCCCTGCCGGCCCTGCTGCGGCGCTTCCCGGCCCTGCGGCTCGCCGTCCCCGAGGCCGAGCTCCGCTTCCGTGAGGGGTCGACGGTCTACGGCGTCGAGGCGCTCCCGGTCACCTGGTGACCGGCCTGCCGGGCCGGCGCCCGCACCCGGTGGGGAACGCTCAGCGGGCGGCCGTGCGGGGGAGTCCCGTGCGGGGGAGCTCCGCGCGGCGGACGGCGGGAGAGGCGAGGGCGAGGGCGGCGCCGAGGCAGGAGAGGGCCCCGCAGCCGACGAAGACCGGGGCGGTGCCCCAGGCCCCGACGGCGGCGCCGACCAGCGGGTAGGCGAGCGGGGCGAGACCGACCATGGTGAGCATCGTGACGGAGGTGACCCGGCCGAGGTAGGCGGGGTCGGTGGCGGTCTGGATGAGGGTGCTGTCCAGGCTCCCGAAGACGCCCGCGCTCAGACCGACCAGGGCGGCGAGGACGGCGGCGGCCCACAGTTGCGGTACGAGCGCCATGGCCGCCGCGCCGACGCTGCCCGCCAGCAGGCTGCCGGCCATGGTCAGGCCGGCCCGGGGGAGCCGACCGGCGACGGCGAGCAGCGCGGCACTGGCGGCGGCTCCGGCGCCGAAGCAGCCGACGATCCAGCCGTAGCCGGAGGGGCCCCAGCCGCGCTCGGCGTTGAGCAGCACCATGCCGACGTTGAGGGTGCCGGCGAGGCCGAGTTCGCAGACCGCCCCGGCCGCGACCAGCGGGCCGATCAGGCGGTGGCGGCGGATGTAGCGCAGCCCGTCGAGGAGCTCGGCGCGCGCGGTGCCGGGCCGGGGCGGTGTGCCGGCCCCGGACGGGGTGTCACCCGGAGGGGCTTCGAGCGGACTGATCCGGACGGAGAGCAGGAGCGGCAGGGAGAGCGCGAAGAGCAGCCCGGCGACGGCGAAGGCGGCGGCCGGGCCGCCCAGGCCCATGGCCAGGCCGCCGAGCGGCGGTCCGGCGATCTGGGCGAGGCGCATCGACAGCGAGCGCAGGCCGGTGACCCGGGCCAGCTGGTCGGGGCCGGTGATCCGGGGCGGGAGGGCGCCGACGGCGGGGACAAACAGGGCGTCCACGGCGCCGAAGACGAGCGCCACCGCGACCAGCAGCCAGAGCGCGGGCGCGGTCAGGGCGATGCCGGCGGCCACCGCGAGGATGAGCAGGCAGCGCACGGCGTCGCTGCCCAGCACCACCCGGCGCGGGTCGAGCCGGTCGGCCAGGACGCCGCCGCCGAGCATGAGCAGGGCGCGCGGGGCGGCGCCCGCGGCCATGACCAGGCCGATCTCGGTGGGGCCGGCGGAGCGCTGGGCGGACCAGGCGAGGGCCGCGAAGTAGACGCTGTCGCCGATCAGGGAGGCGGTGTACGCCGCGAGCCAGCGCAGCACGTTGCCGTCGCGGTGGGCGGGCGGTGCGGCGATCCGGCGGGAGAGGGGCGGTTCAGCGAGGACCATCGGGGACTCCGGAGGACTGGGACACGGCGGGGCCGGTGTCAGGGGCGGAAGGGGAACCCGTACAGGTGGACGGACACGTGCTCGCGGCCCGCGGTGTCGCCGGCCGCCCCGGCGGCCTTGCCGCGCTCCCGCCAGCGCCGGGCGAGGGCCTGCAACTCCTGGTTCATCTCGGTGAGTTCGGCGGCGGTGAGGTCGAGCAGCCACTCGGAGGTGAAGGCCGCGTCGGTCCACTCCTTGCCCCAGGCGGCACTCCGGTCGAGGTAGGCGCGGTACTGGGCGGAGCGGGAGTCGACCAGGCCCTTGGTCACCGCGTCGACGACGGCCGCGCCCTCGGGCGTGCCGGAGAGGTCGGACTCGCGGAAGCCCCAGCCCTCCTCGGAGGCGACCTCCCACCACCGCTCCCGGCCGTCGGCGCTCCGGGCGCTCGCCTCGGTGACGAAGCCCTGCTCGGCGAGCTTGCGCAGGTGGTAGCTGACCAGGGACGGAGCCTGGTCGACCTGCTCGGCGAGCTGGGAGGCGGTCGCGCTGCCGGAGGCGTAGAGCAGACGGTAGAGCTGCATCCGCAGCGGGTTGGTGAACGCCTTCAGGCGGGACAGGTCGGTGATCCGGTCGGGCCGGGGCTTCTCGGGCATGCGTCGACAGTAAGTCCGAAAGAAAAATTGCGCAATAAAAATTTCAGATCTTCGGAACGGAGTCGGCGCGGCCTGGTCTCACCAGGGGATCGGGCCGTCCTCGGCCCAGAAGGCGCCCGTCGGGCCGTCCTCGCCCGCCGTCGCCAGGTCGACCGCGATGGCCGCGCCCTCCTCCGCCGTGCGTATGCCGGAGTGGCGGTTGAGGTCGGTCGCGCAGTAGCCGGGACTCACCGCGTTGACCAGGATCCCTTCGGCGCGCAGTTCATTGGCGTAGAGCACGGTGATCGCGTTCAGCGCGCTCTTCGAGGTGCAGTAGGGGAGGAGGATCGAGAAGTAGGCGGACCACGGGCTGCCCGGGTCGGCCAGGTGGGTGAGGGAGCCGAGTTCGCTGGACATGTTGACGATGCGTGCGGCGGCGGAGCGGCGTAGCAGGGGGAGCATGGCGTGGGTCACCGCGATGACGCCGAACACGTTGGTCTCGTAGACCTGCCGGACGGTGGCGGTGGGGGTTTCGCTCGGCTTCTGGGGTGCGGTGGCGATCGCGGCGTTGTTGACGAGGATGTCGAGGCGGCCGAACGTGGCGTCGATGTGCTGGGCGGCGGCCCGGACCGAGATCTCGTCGGTGACGTCCAGTGGTACGAACCGTACGTCGGCGCCGTCGGCGCGCAGCTCCTCGGCCGCCGCCTCGCCGCGCTCGGCGTTGCGGGCGCCGATCAGCACGGTGATGCCGAGGGCTGCGAGCCTGCGCGCCGTTTCCTTGCCGATGCCCTTGTTCGCGCCGGTGATCAGAGCGGTCTTCTGCGAAGTCGTCATGGCACCCAGCCTCCCCGCACCCATGGGCGGCAGGGAAAGACCGGAAGAGTGTGGATCTATAGTCCACGGATATGAGTGAGCTGGAAGTGCGGGAGCTGAGGTACTTCATCGCGGTCGCCGAGGAACTGAACTTCAGCCGGGCCGCGCAACGCCTGGGGATGGCGCAGCCTCCGCTGTCGAAGGCGATCGCTCAGGTGGAGTCCCGGCTCGGGGTGCGCCTGCTGGAGCGCACCACCCGGCAGGTGAGGCTGACCGACGCCGGTCGTGTGCTGCTCGACCAGGCCCGGATCGCGGTCGACGCGGTGCACGCGGCGGCCCGGCGGGCACGCCGGGCCGGTCAGCCGGCACCCCGGCTCGTCGTGGCGGTCAAACCGGGAGGCGATGGCGGGCTGCTGCCGGAGATCCTCGCCGCCTACCGGGACACGGGTTCGCAGCTGCCGCCGCCCGAGGTCGTCGTCGGCGGCAGCGGGGAGCCGATCGCCATGCTGCGGGACGGCCGTGCCGACGTAGCGCTGCTGCGCAGCCCGTTCGACGGTCGAGGGCTGGATTCCCAGACGCTGGTGGTCGAGCCGCGACTGGCCGTCCTCCCCGCCGCGCACCGCCTGGCCGGATGCCGGCGACTGCGGCTGAGCGACCTCAGGGGCGAACCGGTCCCGCGCTGGAAGGGGGCCGCCCCCTCCAGCACCGCCTACTACACCGGGTGCGACGGAGCGGAAGCAGGCGATGGCCACGCAGGCCCGGCGCCGGCCGACGCTCCTGAGGGGCCGCTCGTGGCCAGCGTCGAGCAACTCCTGGAGGTGGTCGCGCTGGGGCAGGCGGTGGCGTTCCTGGCACGCTCCACCACCGAGCGGTACCAGCGCCCGGACATCGCATACCGGCCGGTCACCGGCCTCAGCCCCAGCGCGGTCATGGTCGCCTGGCCGGAGACCTCGCGATCCGCAGCCGTCGCCGCCTTCGTCCAAGCCGCCCACGACGTCGCCGCCCACCAGCCCGACCACATGACCGCACTGGCCTGACCGGGGGCACTCACCCCTCGCCGTGACGATCACCGCAGGACCGATGTCAGACAACCACCAGCGCGAAGAATGGCCAGCACCCCCCTCACCCGCCACCGCCGTGCGCATGCCGCCTCGGCCCCGCGTTCCGGCGCATCGCTCGGCTGTCGCCCCGAGACCTCGTCGCGCGGGCACGCGTCGCTGAGCCGGACTGCGGGCCATGAACGATCAACCATGCGCTGTCGAAGCGGTCTACCGGACGGCGAGCGGCCGTGTACGGGGCAGCGACCTCGGCGGCGGGGTCACGGCCGTGCTCGGCATCCCGTACGCGGCCGCGCCCTTCGGTGCCCGCCGGTTCCGGGAGCCGCAGCCGGCACCGGCCCGGGCCGGCGTCCGGGACTGCACGGACTTCGGGCCCATCGCCCCCCAGCCGGCGCAACTGCCCGGATCCCCGGTCAGCGCAGGGTGACCTCGCGTGGGCCGTTGAACGGGGCCAGGGACAGGACGGTCTTCGGGGTGCGCAGGGCGTCGTGCTCGGCGAAGAGACGGCGGACGGCGGAGACGTCGACCGGACCGACGGTCAGGTGGGCCACCTCGTCGTACGGGGCGTGGGGCGTGTTGGTGGAGTCGGTGCCCCAGGTGTCCCAGAGGAGCGTCTCGACCTTGTTCAGGGCCGCGAGGTCGAGCCGGGTGGAGTGGGCGACGAACCACGCGCCGTTGAGCGGGCCCTCCTCGGGCGGGTGGACGCCGAAGGAACCGGCGGCCGCCCGGTCGGAGCGGATCGTGCGCCAGGCCCGGCCGGCGACCAGGAAGCGGTCGCGCGGGACGTCCATCGGGTCGAAGTCCACCCGCCAGGCGGCGGCGACCTTCGGGTCGGCCAGCTGCGGGTCGGCGAGCAGCCAGCCCCGCCGGTCGTCCCAGTACTCGGTGGCCACGTGGTCGCAGTGGAAGCCGTCCGGGCCGAGGTAGCCGGCGAAGCCGCAGCGCAACCGGGCCGGGATGCCGACGTGGCGCAGGAAGGAGCAGTGCAGCAGCGCCAGGTCCCGGCAGACGCCGACGAAGCGGTCGGCGGGCGCCCGGGGATGGCTGAGCGGGGCCGGGTCGCGGTCGGTGATCAGGTGCAGGATGTCGTCGAGGTAGCGGGTCTCGGCGTCGTGGTGGAGCCGGTTCGCCGGGATGGGGTGGTGGAACAGCCAGCCTTCGAGGCGATGGATGATCAGGTTCCGGGCGATCCGGGCGAGTCGGCGGGGGTCCTTGGGGAGATCGGCGTAGCGGGGGAGGTGGGCGCCGGGGTCGGAGAAGACGCTCTGTCCGAGGTAGAACGCGGGGAAGTCGGCGGAGGGCACGGGGAGCTCCCATGGGGCTTCGGCCGCATGATCGATGGCTGGGCCGCTGGTGCTCACCGTGGCAAATTTCGGGGGTGATTGTCCAGAAGAGCCCGATGGGCAGGGGTGGTTCGGCAGATCGGTGTCGTTCGGCGGGTGGGGGTCGTCCGGTGGGAGGGCGTGGTCGGGTCGATCGGGATGCTTCGGCGGGTCGGGCGGGTCGGGCGGGTCAGTCGGGTCAGTCGGGCGATTGGCGGGCCGGGCGGTTCAGTCGGGCGGTTGGCGGACCGGGGTGGGGACGGCGCCGCCGTCGAGGTACTCGACCCGGACGCCGGGCAGGGTGCGGGACCACGCCGTGGCGAGCGGGGCGAGCCGGGCGGCGGAGAGCGGCGCGGGGCCGAGGCCGATCGGGAGGTGGGCGCGGCCGTCGGCCGTCCGGTACGGGTGGGGCCAGGCGTGCAGCCGGGTGGCCCCCGCGTCCTCCAGGGCGGTCAGCAGGACGCGGATGCGGCCCCGGACGAGGCCGAGTGACTCCTCGTCGGTGCCGACCACGGCCCAGGCGGCGTGCCGGCGGTGCAGCGGGGGAGCGGCGAGCAGGGCGGGCCACGGGGTTCCGGCGGCCGCCCCGGTCTCTTCGGTGGCTTCCCCGGCGTCGATGGCTTCCCCGGCCTCCCCGGCCTCGGCGACCTCCCTGGCCTCGGTGACCTCCCCGGCCTCGGTGGTCAGTTCCCAGGCGCGATAGAGCTCCTCGCCGAGCAGATCGCGGGTGTCGGCGCCGACCTGGGTGGTGCAGCTGCGGACCGGGGCGGAGGGGGTGAGGACGGTGAGCGGGCCCGGGCAGGCCGGCACCGGGTCGCCGGTGAGGGCGACGGGCCGGCGCCAGTCCCAGCCCGCCCAGGTCTCGGTGAAGCGCCGGAAGAGCTCCTCCTCGGGGCTGCCGGTCGTCTCCAGGACCGTCCGGGCGGCCAGTACCGACCAGGCGAGCGAGGGGAGTTGGCCGAACGGCGCGGAGTCCAGGCCGCGCGCCCGGGCCCAGGCCTTGACCTGGCGGGCCAGCCGGACGAAGCGGGCGTGCCGGTCGCCGAGTGCCGTCAGTATCGCCTCGGCGTCCGTGACCGCGCTCAGCGCGACGGCCTCGGCCCCACCCAGCTCCGCACGGCGGTCGACGGCCCGGGCCGGGTCGAGATCGCCGGTGAAGACCACCACGAGGTCCACCGCCAGGCCGTCGGCGGTCAGCCGCAGCCCCGGCACCCGGGCGCCGCGTACCTCGCGCAGCCCGCGGGCCCCCGGCAGCGCGGCCGCCACCCGGGCGTGGACGGAGGGCAGATCGGCGGGGCCGGGCAGCGCCGCCACCAGGTCCAGGTCGGCCCCGTCCAGCTGGCAGCCGAGCCGCCGGGAGCCGACGGTGTGCACCACGCCCTCGGGCAGGGCCGCCGCGATGCGCCGGGCCAACGCCCGGGCGGTGGAGGTGCGTTGAGGCGACTCCGGGGACGGCGAGGCGATCGGCTGCTCGGGCACCGGCCGCACCACGCCCGTCCCCAGCGAGACCACCGCGCGCGGCCGCATCGGCTCGGCGCCCCGGCGGGAGAGCACCACCAGCTCGCCGACCCGGGCCGAGGCCCCGGGGAGCCGGGCCGCGCAGTCGGCGGCCACCGGCTGGGGGTCGTCGCTGCGCCCGAGGGTCAGGTGCGGGGTGAAGCCCTCCGCCCGGCCGCGGCAACGCGGGAAGCGCCGCTCCAGCGCGTGCCGCAGCGCCGCCCAGGGCGCGGGGGAGCCGGCGGCCGGGTCCAGCCAGACGGTGGCGTCCTCGCGGTGCCCGAAGGTGTGCACGCCCTCCAGCCGCGCGGTGAACGGTGCCGTCTCGGCGGCGGCCGCACCGAGCAGCGGCAGGGCGCGGTCGAACTCGGACTCCGGGACGAAGCCGAACAGCAGGTTGACGTGCGGGGGCCAGCGGCGCAGCTGCGGGTCGTAGGCCTCGCGCAGGCGCTGGATCGGCGGCCACAGCTCCTCGGGCGGCAGCCAGGCGACGGCGGTGCGGGCGGTGGGTGCGGCGTCGAGGACGTCCCACGGGCCGTTGTCCGGGTCCTCGCCGTCGAGCGCGAGGTCCACGGCCACGCCGTAGTGGTCGGAGGGGAGGAGCCCGTCCCCGGCCGGACGGTCGCCGAGCAGGACGGCCGCGGTGGCGCGGGTGCCGTCGGCGCGGTGCAGGACGCGGTCCAGGCGGCCCGGGCGGCCGGTCAGCGAGGAGACCGCGGCGAGCGGGTTGGCCGTCGGGTCGAAGGTGGGGGTGTCGTCGGCCGGTCCGTGCACCTGGGTCCAGGCGTCCCGCAGGCCGAGCGCGGCGGCCGGGCCGGCCGGGCCGGAGCGGCCGTCGTTGAAGTCCCCGAGCAGCAGCAGTTCGCCCTCGACGCCGGCCAACCCCTCGGCCAGTCGGGAGAGTTCGACCTGGCGGCGGGCGGCGCCGTCCGGCGAGTGGTCGCTGCTGAGGTGGACGGCGGCGACGGTCAGCGGCGTGCCGCCGGTCCGTACCGAGAGGGCGGCGACGGCCTTGTGCGGGCCCAGCGCGTGCCGCCCGGCCGCGGCCACCGGCAGCCGGCTGAGCAGCAGCAGGCCGTGGTCGTCGACGTCCGGCCCGAGCGGGTCGGCGCCCAGGGTGTACCCGGCGCGGATCCAGGGGGCCGCCAGCAGCAGGGCGACCAGGGCGGGCTCGACCTCCTGGAGGGCGATGACGTCGGCGTCGGCGACCTCCAGGGCGGCGAGCAGCAGGGGCCTGCGGCGGGCGGTGGCGATCCGGTCGGCGTCGTAGCGGTCCCACAGGGTGTTCCAGGTGACCACGCGCAGGCCGGTGGTCACCGGGACGTCCGTGGCCGCCGGGACGCCGGTGGCCACCTGGGTGTTTGGTCCGGCCCCGGCGGGCCGCCAGCCGCCGCCCGGATGCCAGGCGTGCGGGACGGTCGCGGTGAAGAAGGGTGAGGGCAGCAGGGGCGGGTCGGTGCGGCGCCCGGCCTCGGTGGAGTCGAGCAGGTCCACGCCCGAGGCGCGGTCCCAGACCCGTACGCCGTCGGCCTCGACCCAGTGCACCCGATGCCAGGGGATCTCGCCCGAGGCGGCGAAGGCCTCCAGCGGGACGCGCTCGGTGCGGTCGTCGCGCTGGCGCACGCCCAGCGTGAACCGGGCCGGGTCGAAGCGGGCGTCCCAGCGGATCCGCTGGCAGACCTGTTCGATGGGGCGCATCACTCCTCCTCCTCGTCGAGGGTGCCCGCCGTGTCCTCCACGATGCCACCGGGGCCCACGTACCAGGTGCGGTGCGCCTGGCCGGGGTAGGGCGGTCCGAAGCGGTGCAGCTGCGCGGTGAGCACCGCTTCGGGCACGGGGTGCGGGCGGACGGCGTTGCGGCGCACCAGCTCCTCCGCGCCGACCGCCAGGACCACCTGGGTGATCAGGGCGTCGCGGCGCTGGGCGACGGCGTGGACGTGGGAGCGCTGCTGGCGGTTGAGCGAGGTGGCGTCCCAGACCGCGGTGGCCGCCTTGCCGTCGCCCGGAGTGCACAGGGCGGCGTCCAGGCGGGCCAGTCCCTCGCGCAGCACCTCGGCGTTGTCGCGCTGGTCGGCGCGCGAGCCCCGCGCGGCGCGCAGGTCGTCCAGCGCGATCCGGGCGGTCACGCCGGTGAGCCCGGCGGCGAAGCTGCTCTTGCCGCTGCCGGAGGGGCCGCACAGGTGGACCAGCCGGGGGAAGCGGCCGTCGCGCCAGCGCCAGGTGGCCGCCACGGCCTCCTCGGCGGTGGCGATCCGGCCGAGGGCGTACGCCTCGCGGGCCTGGGCCCAGCAGCGGTCGGCGGCGTCGCGGTCCAGACCGGCCAGCGCCTCGCGCAGCCCGGCCCGCAACCGGGCGAGCGGCGCCCCGTCGAGCAGCCCGGCGTCCTCGGCGTGCAGCGCGGACCAGGCGACCTGCTCGCGCTCGACCCGTCCGGGGGCGGCGGTCGCGGCGACGGCGTGCAGCACCCCGAGGTCGGCGGCGGCCGAGAGCCGGACCAGCCCGGCTCGGCGCTCCCCGTCCGGGTACGGCTGCTGGAGGGCCGGGTGCAGCCCGACCAGGTCGGCGACCCGCCGGGCCAGCGGCAGGCCGAGCGGCCCGGCCAGCCGCGGCGCCAGCGACTGCCGGCGGGCGGTGCGCAGCGCGATGGCGAGCACACCGGCCAGCCGGGCGTCCCCACCCCGGCCCAGTTCGTCCAGCCGGGCCGACACCTCGGCCAACTCATCGGGCGGGCAGGTGAGTTCGGGAAGATCCAGGGCGGCCGCGAGGACGGTCGGTTCGGGCAGCGCACCAGAGCGCACGGCCCAGAGCGCGGCACCCGGGCCGAGCCCGTTCTCCACCACGGCGGCGTGCATCCAGTGGGTGTCGGTGCGCACGTGCCGCGGGCGGACCCACTTGGCGACCCGCTCGCCGAACTCGGCCCGGGAGAAGCCCCGGACCGTCCGCACCACGTACCCCTCCTGCCGGTCGAGGTCCAACCGCAGGGCGCGCAGGGCCCGTTCGTCGTAGCGGCCGCGCCACAGCACCCGCGGGACGGGGATGCCGAGGCGGCGCAGGAAGCGGACGGTGTCGTCCCAGTCCAGGCAACGGTCCTGGCCGTCGTCCCCGCCGTCGTCCCCGCCGTCGTCATGGCCGTCGCGTTCGCCGCCCGTCCAGACCGAGAAGCCGTAGAACCAGCTCTCCAGGTCGGTGTACGGGATCGAATGCCGGGCGAACAGGTTCTCGCCGCAGATCCGCCAGCCCTCCGGGACGCGCGGGGCGATCCGGCCCTGAAGGCCCTTCACCCAGGCGCGGGAGGGGTGGTGGGCGGAGTCCAGCGAGCGGGCGTGCAGGCCGTCGCGGTAGAGCGTGGTGTTCTCGCCGTCGAGCTTCTCGGTGACGACGACCTCGGCGCCGGCCAGCGCGGACAGGTCCCCGGCCCGTACGTCGTCCGCCGCGGCGCCCGGTGACCAGGGCAGATGCGGCGTCCGGGGGTAGTGCACACGCATGTCCTGCTCCCTGGGCGTTCTTGATCCGGCCGACACTGTAGGAGCCGCCGCCGAGCCCGGGCCACCGATTAAACGGCGGGTCCCCGGGTGCCGAAGGGCCTGGCCGACACGCGGGCAGGAACGTCCCTGCACCACCGCGCCGCGCCCCCGGGGTCCCATGACGCGACCCGACACAACGTCAACAGGGGAGGCCGGCCGGTGGAGACGAGGACGAAGGACGAGGACCCGGTCCGGGTGCTGGACGTGACGGGCGCCGACTACCGCCGGGCGTTCGAACTGTTCCTCGCCGGAACGGACGAGAAGCCGATCACCCACGACCGGCTGGGCGAGATCGTGGCCGCCCTGCCGCACCGCCGGGTCCTGCTCGACCTCGGCGCGGGCGACGGCCGCACCACCGCCTACCTGAGCCGCTCCTTCGACCGCACGATCGCGGTGGAACCCAGCGCCGCGATGCGCGAGAAGCTCGCCGTGGCCTGCCCCGACGCCCTGGTCCTCCCGGACCCGCTCGACCGGGCCGACCCGCTCGAGCGGGCCGACCTCGTCCACCTCTCCCACGTGCTCTACTACGTGCCCGAGGCGGACTGGCTCGGCACCGTCAACCGCGCCCTGGACTGGACGGCCCCCGGCGGCACCCTCCTGGTCGTGCTGCAGAACCCGGAGAGCCCCTGCATGCGGATGGCCGCGCACTTCACCGGCGTCCGCTACGACCTCCGCCCGCTCGCCGACCGCCTGCGCGAGCGGCACCCCGAGCACGGCTACGCCCTCGAAACCCTCGACCTCCACTACCGCACGCCCCATCTGGCCGAGGCGGTGGACGTCGCCGAGTTCATGGTCAACGTCGCCGACGTGGCCACCCTCGACCCCCGCCCCTCCCGCGCGGCCCTGACCGCCTACGTCCAGGACCACTTCGCCCTCCCCGTCGGCGGCTTCGCCATCGGCCACACCCAGGACATGCTCATCATCCGCCGCGCCGCCCGGTCCTGAGCCGCCCTCCGGGGCCCGCTGCGGGGACGCCGGCCGCTTGGCCGGGGGCCAGGCGGCGTGTCGTCAGGCGACCGGCCCAACCGCGCGCGCGTCCGCCCCGCCGACCTGGTGAGCTGTGCCGGGAGTCCGCGACCCGACCGGCCTCCCCGACGGACCGAGGGAGGACCCCGTGCCGGACACGCCGACGTCGTACGCCGACCTGCGCGCCCTGGTGATCAACTGCACGCTCAAGCGCTCCCCGGAGCGCAGCCACACCCAGGGCCTGATCGACGTCAGCACCGGCATCCTGGAACGCCAGGGCGTCGCGGTCGACGTCCTGCGGGCGGTGGACATCGACATCGCCGCGGGCGTCTGGCCGGACATGACGGAGCACGGCTGGGAGACCGACGAGTGGCCGGTGATCTACTCCCAGGTGATGGCCGCCGACATCCTCACGCTGGCAGGGCCCGTGTGGGTTGGGGGGAACACTCTGGCACCTGAACTGCCTGCAGCCCCTCGGCCTACCGGCTGCTACTGAGCTTGAATCCGTGATGTCGGTCAGCTGTCCATGATCAGGCTGGTGTCGGCCATGCAGCCGTCGACCAGGTCGGGGCGGTACTGGATCTGCTTGAGACGGTGTTTCACGGCTCTAGTGATCTGGCCGAGGTCGGCGGCGAGGTTGCCGATGTCGCGTTTGACCAGCGACCAGATGCCCTCCTGCGGGTTCAGGTCCGGCGCGTAGGTGGGCAGCTGGAACACGGTCAGCCACTCGGCGTTCGCCTCGATGAACTCCCGCAGCGGCTTGGTCAGGTGGAGGCGGACGTTGTCCCACACGAGGACGATCGGGCCGCCGAGCTGAGTGCGGGCACGGACGATCAGGTCGCGGAAGTCGTGCCAGCTGAAGCCCTTCGGCTCGCTCTTGCGGCCCCGGTACTCGCGGATCGCGTAG
This sequence comes from Kitasatospora sp. NPDC054768, assembly GCF_053612025.1. Lineage (NCBI taxonomy): Bacteria > Bacillati > Actinomycetota > Actinomycetes > Kitasatosporales > Streptomycetaceae > Kitasatospora > Kitasatospora sp. NPDC054768. Next base: position 8,414 of record NZ_JBSHBN010000138.1, on the reverse strand, counting down.
ATCAGCCGGGACCGCTCGCCTGGCTTGTAGCAGGTCATGCCCGCCATCGAGACCCGGCCCGAGCCCCGGCCTCGAACCCGCACCACGGGCGTCTGCCCGATCCGGCCCCAGGTCCTGGCGTGCGGCGGCGTCATCGACTGCCCGGCTTCGTCCTCGAAGACCAGCCAGGATCCGAGCTCAGCCGCGACGCTCTTGCCCGCGGTCAGGCCTCCTTCTTCCACACCTCGACCGCCGCATCGTCGCGCTCGATCGCTCGACGGGCGGGCTGCTGCCACGACCAGCCGTGCCGCTTCAGCAACTGCCAGGTGCCCTGGACCATGTACGAGACGTGGAACAGCTGGCCGATCAGCGTCTTCACCCGCGCCAGCGTCCACCGCTGATCAGCCCATGTATGCGCAAGCGGGCCGCGCTCCAACTCTCGTTCCAGTCTGGCCATCTGGGCTGGACCGAACCTCGGGCGCCCCGGCGATCCCTTCGATTGGACACCTACCTTGCCCCGCTCGCGCCAGGCCCGGCGCCACCGCTCCACCGACCGCTCGCTCACCCGCAGCGCGGCAGCGATCTCCCGGTTCTTCTCCCCGCTCTCGAAGCGTTCTACGGCCTGCAGCCCGATCCGCTCCCGCGCGGCCCTCTCGGCGCCGGTCAACCCGCCGCCCTGCGCGTATTTCACGCCTCAGGGCTACCGGAACCGACTGGCCGCCGGGCGGCAAACGGCCCCGACATCACCCAATCAAGTTCAGTAGCGCCGGAGAAGGCCGCACGTATAGCCCGCCGATTGAGCCGGCAGAGCCCCGACTCCTAACCGGTCTCTGCGGACGCGTTGGTGGGGAGTAGCTAACGTTTGCGCTTGCTGCTTGGACGTCGCTTCTGCCGCCGGGAACGTGCGACAGGGATTCTCGGGCCAGCCCAGGGAACGAGCGCGGCGGCAAGTGTGCCGTTCTGGCAGGCCATTTGGTATCGCGCGAGGGTGGCGGCGGGGGAGGAGAGGATCTCGCGGATGTTGCCAGGGCTTTCGAGACCGAATCCATAGCTGAAGAGCACCAGCACGGTCCGTCGTTGTTGAGCGGCGTCACGCCAGGCCGGCGGGGGTACTGCGGGGACACGGGCAAGGACGGTGCCATCTGAGGCTTGAAGGACGAGTGTGGAGCCGTCTGGACGCAGGCACAGATCTTCGACAACTGGGAAGACGGACCCGTCGCCCCACATCCGTCGAAGTCCGTGGGCGCAGAGCCGGTGGAACTGCGCGTCGACGACTTCGTCGTTGGGGGAGCGAACCAGTATGTACGTGTCGGGCTGGATGATGACGATCGCGCGAGGGCCGGAGAAGGCTCGGAAGCGATGAGGAAGGAGATCGACATTGCTGGCGAAGCCGAGCGCGGTGAAACCGGGGTCAGTCGACAACGCCAGGTGCGCGACCATGTTGGCACCGTGTAGCGCTGCTTCTAGATCTGCTGCTTCATCAGATGGAAGCGCGGCCAACACGGCGAGGCCTTGAGCGTGGGTCCTGTCGTGGAGCACTTCCCTGAAACGGGCGCCGATCCGGGTGGGTAGACCGTTCAAGATCAGTTCCCAGATCGCTGCCTGCTCGGGATTGTCAGCGAACTGCACGGTCGCGAGCTGGAACAAGAGGGTTGTGAACTCGTCGGACTCCGTGGAGTCTGTGGCAAGGCCGACGCGGGCACCGAGGTGAACCACACGCAGCAATTTGAAGCGATTGCGCTCGTGATCGCTGTCGGCAAGCTGGTCGAGGTAGGGGCCGGTGTCGTCAATCAGCCGGTCGAGTAGTGCTAGGGGTTCGTCGTTGCCGGTCAGTACCCACTGCATGGCGCAGACCTGACCGAGGTTGTGAACCAGATGGTTGACGGAGAACCGGTACAGAGTCCGCGGCCCGAGATAGCGCCGGAACAGGGTGTACTCGGCGTCGGCCTTCTCCCAGTTCTGTTGGTGGGCGAGCGACTCGATCAGAAGGCGCCGCATTTCGGCTGACGGAGTGCTCGATGATTCGTGGATCAGGCCGAGAACGGCTGTGGCGGCCTGCTCGGCCTCGCCAGCCTGGCCTTCCTCCATGAGTTGGCCCACGGCCGCAGTTTGGTACATGGCACGGATCTGCGGGCTCTGTGGCAACTGTGTGGCCAGGACCTGAAACTGCTCCAGGAGATGCTCGAGTTTCAGGTTGCCAGGCGCGTGGCGAGCGTGGATCTGCAAGATGAGCACGCTCTCGGCGACAAGTCTGACCGCGTTCGCCTGACGATCGGATGGTAGAGAAGCCAAGTAGTCGAACACATGGCTGAGGTGGTGCGTGATCTCCTCGGCGGGGTCGGCTGTGCTGGAGAGTTGGAGCAGGGAAGCGAGCCGGATTCTCGCCTGTGCAGTGATCAGATCGTCCTGATCGGGGCTGGCGGTAAGCCAGGCCAATTCCTGCTCAAGGAGATCCTGGGCCTGGTCATAGCGGCCGTGATCCTTGTGGAAACCGGCAAGGTTGCCTAGCAAGAGCGCGGAGCTGCTAGTGATGACCTCAAGGCGCTCAAGATGCCCTGCCAGCAGCATGGCGTGCTGAGCCAGCTCCCAGGCACGATCGCTCTGTCCGTGGTCGATCGCATGACACAGCCAGCCGTTGGTGTGGGCGGCCGCCTGTTGCAGCATGGTGCCCAAGTCTGCCTGCCGCTCGAACAGACGGCGCAAGATCAGCTGCAGCACGGTGTTCATCGACACCGTATCGTCGCTCCCGGGCACAGGGGCATGGTCCTGGTCGGCGGGGAGCGGCGTATCGGGATGGACGAATGACACACCGAACAGCTCCCGCAGGATCTCCCGCAGTGGGCTGCTGGCCTCGTCAACCAGGAGCACGGACGTGCTGTGATGGAGTGTGGCTCCGGGGACGAATGCGCTCGCGAACGCCAGATGAAGCGGAATGCGCTGCGAAGCGAAGTAGCACAGGGCTGACAGTAACCCCGCGCAGCCTCCCAGTACCTCAGGGCGAGAGCGAGCGTTGGTGCGCAACCGCTCCAGACTCAGGCTGACTGCGGCTACCAGGGTCTTCGGGTATCCCGGGATAAATATCCTGTCGTCGTCCAGGGCTGATGACAGCAGTCGGGACCGATACTCGCCCATACGCGCCGGGTCAATTTCGCACGTCACCAAGTAGCCAGCTGCCAGCTCGATCGCCAGCGGCCACCGGCCCAGCGCCTCTACCAGTTCCACCATCGCAGACCGGTGTCGTGCCACCTGTCCAGGGTCAAGTTCAAGACGCAGGACGAGGAGCTGCAGCGACTCTTCCGCAGAGAGCGCTTCCACTTTGACAAACCCGTTAATGCCGCGCCAGCTTCGCGACAGAGAGGTCACCAGTACCTGGCCGCGCCCGAGCCGGGGAAACCACGTCTGCACCATCCCAGGGCTGGCGTCGTCGAACACCAGCAGCCACGGTCCTGGCAACTGCTGCAACAGCGCATGTACCTTCTCCCGGACCAGAACCGGATCCGCAGTCTGTTCTTCGTGGCCGCCGCCCAGGTGCGTCAGTAGCCGCGTGAACGATCCCGTAAGCGCCTCCGTCGTCGAGGCGTCCAGCCAGAACACCAGGTCGTACCGGTACGCCTCCGTGACGACGTACGATGCAGCCAGGCTCGACTTCCCGATGCCGGACAGCCCGCTGACTACGCACACGGGTACGGCCGTCTTGAGCGGAGCACCACTCAGAGCCGTAGTCACCTGCTCAAGCAGCCGCGGTCGGTCGACGTCCGGGATGAACGGGACCGGTCCAACCACGACCCCGAAGTCCTGCCGGCCCAACGCAGCGACCAGGACCTCGTCGTCGACCAGCACGCACTCGCGGAAGTCCTCCAAGGCCCACGATGCCGACGTCGGGTCCGCCGCACGCCGCAGTACCTCGGCCACCAGAAATCCCAGCGCTAGACCGCCCGAGCGGTCCGACAGACCCTGGCGGTTCCGCCGCCGCAGGTCACGCAGCCGCTCGTTCAAGTCCTCACGTAGACTGGCATCGTCTCTCGCGTCGAACACGATCCGGGCTGTCGCCAGCCGCGCCCACTGGCCCTCCGTCAGCGCCTCAAGGCGCCGCAAAGACACCGGCGCCTTCGCGAAGATCTCCTTCAGCTCCAAGCGAAGCCGAACAAGATCGCCACACGTTATCTGCAGCGTCTCGGCGAGATGCGCACAGCCCTTATCCGGGACCGCGTTGGTGACCAACTCGTATCGCTGCGAGGAGAAACCAGACACCAGGTGCAGTAGCACCTCTAGCGCTCGCGGAGCGCTGACCGTCCGTCCCGAGGCAGCGCTTTTGACCTGCACCGCCACCAGCGAGTTGCCGTCTGCGTCAGCCAGGTCGAAGTCGACCGAGTCCACGCTGTGCGCCGACGTTGCCTCTCCGGGGCCCTCAATACGGCACGCTCTCGCTGGCGAATTGCATGATAACGCGACCAGTAGCGCCTCCAAGGTCCGCAGGTACTGGTACTGGAATCCTCGGGCTGCGATCCGCCCACCATCGACGCTCATCGTCGACCTCCCTACCCCACCGCTAGGCAATCTAGACATTGGCACCGACATCGACCGCGTAGCAGCACTGGCATGAACCCGAGGATGTTCGCAGATCGCTTCCTCCTCCTGACTGCTGAAGCAGTCAGGAGGTGTCTTGCGGTGGTTGCGAGTTAGACGCTCGATGCTGCTATGGCGGATAGGTCCGGGCACGTCTACAGACTTCACTCAAACCGCCATGGCCCATGCGAGAGACCACTAGGTTGATTGCCCGGCCTTGATCACAAGGCCGGGCAATCAACTGCGCGAGCAAGAGGAGGCGGTCCCGGTATGACCACCATCTTGAACACCCTCAACCAGTGGACCCGGCGCCGACGCTGGGCCGTGACGGGGATGTTCACCGTCGTGCTCGCCGCCGTCCTGGCTGTGCTCAACACTGTTGGATTCTCTGACAAGCTTTGGGCCTCAGTGGTTGTTCTGCCTGCTCTCGCAGCACACGGGCTACGACTTCTTTCCCCAGCCATTTCGCGGCTCGCTCAGCGGCTCTACGAACTGGCGCCAATGCTGTTGTGGACGCTATCCCTCACCTGGGTCCTCTACCAGACCTGGCATACCCGCAATGACCACCGTTCGGGTTTGGGCGGTGCGGTGGCAGTCACCGCCCTAGTCTGGTGGCTATGGGCAGCGCGGTCCCACCCCACCACCGGCTGGCGGCAATCCCTGTCGTGGCGGCCCCGAAGAGCGGTCGCCGCTCACGTACTGTGCATGACCCTCTTCGTCGCCGGGGTCTATCTCCAGGTGCGCTCCACGCCCACCGTCACGCCGACTACCCGCCTCACAGTCGGGATTGGCCTCTTCACCGCTGGCGTCGCATTCTGCTTCCGGGCGAAGACCCGCACACACAAGATCTGTACGGCTACCAAGAAGGCCGCCGAGCAGTTGGCCGGGAAGTGTCGGGCGCTTGACGGCGGCGCCGAGCTGGACACCGAGGACCTGCGGCAGCAAATCCGTGACCTCGACGTACTGCTCGCCACCCCGTTGCCGACTACGGTCAAGCTGACAGGCCTGCCGCTGCTCACCCAGCCCGAACGCCATGCCCTGATCCATGACCACCTGCTCGCCCCTCTGACGGACCCGTCCTCGCCATGCCGGTGGGCCGAGGCCGCCGAAGACCTGGAAACCCTCGCATCTGGCGTGGCCGGCTGGGCTGATTCCGCCGTCTGAACGGGGCCTGCGGAAGACGTTGCGGGTTTTGCCCTATTTCGTAGACACTTGCCTGCTATGCGACCAAATCAGGTTAGTGATGCTCCTGGCGTGCTGCCGCTCGTAGTCGACCGGGCTGCGCTAGCCGAGGGCGGAGTGGCGCCGTTTGCGGTTGTACCAGGCTATCCAGGCGAAGACCGCCATCCGGGCCTATGCCCGGGTCAGCCAGCGTGAACCGTAGCGCAGTTCGCGCTTGAGGGTGGCGAAGAACGACTCCGCGAGGGCGTTGTCGTAGCTGGAGCCGACCCGGCCCATCGAACGCCGTATCCCGTGCGCTCGGCAGACCTCGGCGAACGCCGCGGATGTGTATTGCGCGCCGCGGTCGGAGTGGATAACCACTCCGTGCACGTCGCCGACCCGGGCGTCGACGGCGGCCTGAACGGCGTCGACGACCAGGCCGGCGCGCATGTGCTCGGCCAGCGACCAGCCCACGACCCGCCGCGAGTGCATGTCGATCACCGTCGCCAGGTACATCCAGGCACCGCCGACCGGCAGGTACGTGATGTCGCCGCACCAGCGCACGTTGGGCACCGAGGCCGTGACATCGCGCCCGACTAGGTCCGGCGCGGGCGGCACGCTCCGGTCCGCGACCGTCGTGCGGACCGTGCGCCGCAGGTGCCGGCCGGCGATCCCACGCTCACGCATCAGGCGCGCGACTCGTTTGTGATTCACCACAGCGTGCCGTTCCCGCAGCTCCCGGGTGATCCTCGGGACGCCGTAGGCACCGTTCGACTCGTCGTGGATCTCCTCGATCCGCGCGCCCAGGTCCTCGTCGGCCGCCCTGCGCGCGGCCCGGGTCGCCGCAGCGGCGGTCCCACCGGTAGAAGCCTGATGCCGACACGCCCAGCGCCCGGCACAGCCGCTGTACTCCGAACAGGTCTCGATGGTCGGAGATGAACCGCCAGCGGCCGGTCATCGACCCATTTCCTTGGCAAAATACTGGGCTGCCTTCCGCAGGATCTCCTTCTCCAGCTCCAGCTCACGCACCTGCTTGCGCAGCCGGCGCAGTTCCTCGCGCTCGGCCGGGGTCAACGGGCCCTCACCGCTCGCACCCGAACTCGACTCGGCCCGCGACCGTGCGACCCACTGACGCAGCGACTCCGGGTTGACACCCAGCTTGTGTGCCACCGACGGAATGCGCCGCCCGCTGGACTCCACCAGCGCGACCGCGTCCCGCTTGAACTCCCCCGAGTACCTCGCAGTACCCATGAGGACATCCTCTCCACGGACCCGAAAATCCGCTTCTCAGAAGTGTCCACTGTTCGGGGTAAAGCCCAGTGGTCGTCCTGCCCCCTCGAAGGGACGGTGCGGACCCGGCCTGGTCTACTGGCGGGGCCACGACTACGAGCTGTTGCTACTCCTCGAAGAGGCGGTGAGGACGACGCGCCAGCACGAACTCCTGGGAATAGACCTGGGGTTGCTACCCCTGGAAGGGGCGATGAGGGCCGCGCCCGTACCGGTACTCGCGACCAGCAACAAGCGGTTGCTACCCCTCGAAGGGGCGGCGCGGACACGCCGCCCAGTGTTTTCCTGAATACCATCCCCAGTTACTACCCCTCGAAGGGGCGGTGGGGACCCACGTCGTTGCCGCACCAGACCCTAATCAAGCTCCAGTTGCTACCCCTCGAAAGGGGCCATAGGGAACCGGGCCATCACGAAGACAACCCCGTTTGCCACGTTGTTGCTATCCCTCGAAGGAGCGCTGAGGACTGTGCAGGCCCCGCGGGAGACCTTCGCCGGGCCAATGTTGCGACCCCTCGAAGGGGGGCGAGGACCCCTCACCTCATCATGGTGGAAAACATCACAAATGTGTTGCTACCCCTCGAGGGGACGATTTGGATCTGGTGATCATCATCTGCCTGGGCGTCGTCTGGTGGTTGTTACCCCTCGAAGGGGCGATGAGGACCCGCTGCAATGCACAGGCCATCCAGTTCCAGCAGCGTGGTTCGCACGCACGTGTGGGTCAATCATTCCCGTATGCCATTCCGGAGCCGGCGGGTTGTCCTTCCGAAAGGCCCTGTTCGGGGCTGTAAGCCCCGGCCGCGATGTGGACCTTGAGTCTGTCGTTGTAGTCGGTGCGGTAGCTGGCCGGGACAGGGATGAGGAGGTCCTCGGCTAGGAGCCGGCCTGCGGTCTTGCTGCCTCCGCCGGTGAGACGCCTCTCGTATTCGACGAGGTCGGATGCCCAGATTGTCTCCTTGCCGTCGAACTGCCTGTCGAACTCGTCTGCGAGGGCGGTGCGGTCGTCGAACGGGGCGTTGAAGGTGAGGAAGGCTTCGGCGAAGGCTGCGCGGGCCTGTTCGACTTGCTCGTGCCACTGGTTTCCCCAGGGGCTGTCGTAGATCTCGTTGAGCCAGCCGGTCAGTTCGGCCTCGTCGATCTCCTGCCCGTCATGCCGGAGGAGGATGTTCCAGGCTGCGGCCGTAGGGGCCTTCTCGTAGACGCCGTCAGCGTAGAAGGCGTTCCCCTGGGGGCTCTCGCGAGGCTGGTAGACGGGGCGGTGGACGACGACGTCGGCGGGTTCGCGGGCGGCGATCCGGTTGACGCGGCCGAACCGCTGCAGGAGGGCGTCTAGTGAGCTGGTCTTGAGATCTGCGGTCGCCACGTGAGGCGCTTCGCGTCACAGTTTCGGTGTTCTCCGCGCTCCGGGTGGTGACATGGCGTCA
>NZ_JBSHBN010000137.1:0-25793 GCF_053612025.1 Kitasatospora sp. NPDC054768 | reverse complement strand
GCGGGACCCGTGGGTCCCGCGCCGGCCCCGTCGGGTCGGCCGGTCAGGTCACTGACCGCTGTTGCGGCCCGCCCGCTGGAAGTAGACCCCGGCCAGCACGGCCAGCAGGACGAAGACCCCGGTGGAGACGGCGGCGACGGCGTTCAGCCCGCTGACGAACGCCGCGTGCGCCGTCTTCAGCAACGCCGCGGAGGCGTCGGCCCCGAGCTGCGCGGCCTCGGCGGCGGCGCCGGCGACGGTCTCCCGGGCGCGGTCGGAACCGACGCCGTTCATCTCGCTGCTGTAGACCGCGGAGCCGATCGTGCCGAGGACGGCCAGACCGAGCGCACCGCCGAGGTAGTTCGCGGTCTCCGCCATCGAGGCGGCCGAACCCGCGCGCTCCGGCGGCACCGAGCCGACCACCAGACCGATGCCGAGCGCGAACATCGGACCGGCGCCCAGACCGATGACCGCGGTGCCGAGCACGATCGGCCAGGGGCCGTGCTCACCGTTCACCAGGATCAGCACCGCCGCGCCGATCGCGGAGAGGAACATGCCGCCGACGATCGCGGTCCGCGGCGTGATCGAACGGATCAGGGCCGGCGTGGACATCGTCCCCACCGCCATGCACAGGCCCATCGGGACGAACCACAGCGCCGAGGCCAGCGGGGAGTAGCCGAGCACCGTCTGCAGCAGCTGGGTGACGTTCAGGGCGGTGCCCGCGAGGATCATCCCGGCCAGCGCGAGCGCGGTCAGCATGACCGTGAACGAGCTGTTGGCGAAGAGCCGCAGGTCGAGCAGCGGGTCCTCGCCCTTCAGCTGACGGCGCACGAACACGGTGCCGAACAGCAGGCCCACGACCAGCGCCGCCACACCGGTGACGGTGCTCGCGGTGCCCAGCGTGAGGACCTTGATCGCGTACACCACCGGGAGGATCCCCAGCAGGGAGAGCACGACGCTGGTGAGGTCCAGGCGGCGGGACTGCTCGGGGCGGAACTCCGGGAGCAGGATCGGCCCGGCGATCAGCACCACGGCCGCGACCGGGACGGCCAGCAGGAACACGGCGCCCCACCAGAACGGCGCGAGCAGCACGCCGCCGAGCACGGGCCCGAGCGCGGCACCCGTGAAGGTGCAGGTGGCCCAGATCGAGATGGCCTTCCCGCGCTGCTTGTCGTCACGGAAGATGTTGGTGATCAGGGCGAGGGTGGAGGGCATCAGCGTGGCGCCCGCGATGCCCTGCACGCCGCGCGCCGTGATCAGCATGATCGGGCTGGTCGCCCAGGCGCAGGCCAGCGAGGCCAGGGCGAACACCGCCATGCCCGCCATGAGGAGTCGGCGGCGCCCGATCCGGTCGCCGATGGTCCCCATGGTGATCACCAGACCGGCGACCATGAATCCGTAGGCATCGGTGATCCACAACTGCTGGACACTGCTGGCGCCCAGGTCGGCGGTGAGCTTGGGCAGCGCCAGGAACAGGACGTTCGCATCCAGCGCGACCAGCAGGGTCGGCAGGGCGAGAACCGCCAGTGCCAGCCAGGGCCGCGCGCTCGTGCGAGGGAGGTCGGTTTCCGCTGTAGTGACGGACATGGCCGTGATGCGTCCTTTCGATCATTTCGGAATGTCGCTCACTACGTTGTCGAAGCAGCGGGCCGATTCTTGCGCCGGTTCGCGGAACTTTTTTGAGAAGACTTCCGCGACGCCCGGCGAATCCACGGTCTTCGCTGGTCAGACGCGTGGAGCCGATGGTGATCGACACCATCGGCTCCACGTGAGGACACTTGTTCGAATGTTCTCGGACACCTGGGTCCGTCGGGAGCGTCAGGGAGCTCCGGCCGGCGCTCCGGCCTGCGGTCCATGGGTCGCCTGCGGGACGGACGCGGGATCAGTGGTGGTACTCACCGCAGTTGACGTCGAGGCAGTGGCCCGTGACGGCGCGCGCCAGGTCCGAGGCGAGGAAGAGCACCGCGTCGGCGGTCTCCTCCGGGGTCTGCAGGCGGCGCAGGTCCATGTCGGCGGCCACCTCCTGGTAGCCCTCCTCCAACGACAGGCCGCGCATGGCCGCGAGTTCGCCGATGAACCCCTTCACCTTGTCGGTCCACATCGGCCCGGGCGCCACGGTGTTCACCCGGATGCCCTCCGGGCCCAACTCGGTGGCGAGCATCTGGGCCGCCGCGAGCAGGCCCGACTTGGCGATCTTGTAGGCCCCGCAGGCACGCTTGGAGTGCCGCAGGACGGAGGAGTTGACCATGACGATCGAGCCGCGACTGTCCCTCAGCGCCGGGGTGAACAGCTTCGACAGCCGCAGCGCCGCGTAGACGGTCACCTCCATGCCGAGGCGCACGTCGTCCAGGTCGGTGTCGTGGAGTTCCGTGTGCGGCGGCTCCACGAGCGCGTTGTTGATCAGGGTGTCGACCCGGCCGAACGCGTCGAGCGCGGCGGCGACGAGTGCGCCGGCGGCATCCGGATCGGTGATGTCGGTGGGAACCGCCAGCGCGCGGCGACCGGTCTCCTCGACGGCCTTGGCCACCTCGTCGAGGTAGGACGCGGTGCGCGCCACGAGTACGACGTCGGCGCCCGCCTCGGCACACCGCACGGCGAGCGTCCGGCCGAGACCGGATCCCACGCCCGACACGACGACGACCTTGTCGCGGAGCAACTCCGGAACCTTCATGTGTTCGTCCTCTCGATGCACAGCACACGGACTGGCGAGGGCGCGGGGCGGAGCCCGGGGGCCGCGAGGCCCCCGGGCGACCGGGTCAGGCGGAAGCGCCCTCGCTGAAGACGATCGGACGGACCTCGATGCCGAGGCCCTCGACCGCGGCATCCGGGATCATCGCGGCGACCTCGTGGGCGCGCGCCAGGTCCGCGACCTCGATGATGTAGGTGCCGCCCACGTATTCCTTGGCCTCGGCGTACGGGCCGTCGGTCACGGCGGGGACGCCGCCGCGAACGCGCACCACGGAGCTCTGGTCCGGGCCGGCCAGAGCGAGGGTCCCGACGAACTCACCGGTGGCCTTGATCTTCTCCATGAACGCACCGTGGCCCTGGAAGACCGCGTTGCGCTCCTCCTCCGGCAGCGCGGCGAGGACATCGGCGTTCGGGTACATCATGATCAGGTACTTCATGGTTCCGCTCCTTGCGACGTGAGGCGCCCGGTGGGGCCTTCACTCCTAAGTCGGCGCTGATCCGCCGATCTCGACATCTGGCGACATCCTCGCGAAAAACTTTTTTCCGCACCAGCGGAACCCCGTACCGGCCGGCTCACGGAGCGGGCACACCGAAGGCCGAGGGCGGTACCGGACGGCGGGCCGCGCGCAGCACGCGCAGCAGGATCCGAGGGTGCATCAGGGACTGTGGGGAGGCCACGAGTCCGGCGATCCGCACCAGCGCGTCGGTCACCCGGGGGTCGTGCACCGCCGCTCGCTGCGCCAGCGCGGCGTACCGGTTGACCAGGGCGGTCTGGAGGTTCCGCTTGCCCTTGACGCCCCGGTAGCCCAGGTCGGTCACCGCGGCGAACGACCACGGGGAGCGGATCTCGCGGGCGATGTCCCGGAAGTACGCCTGGGGCCTGGGCAGCCGCCGCCCGGCGGCGTGCCGGCGCAGCACCAGCGCCTGCAGGGCGGCCGAGGTCATGCCCTGGGCGTAGGCGGGGTTGAAGCTGCAGACCGCGTCGCCCATCACCAGCAGTCCGGCCGGAAAGCGCTCCAGCCGGTGGAAGTCCCGGCGGACGCTGGCCGGAAAACGGAAGCGCAGCGGTTCGTCCAGGGGTTCGGCATCGCGGATCGCCTCGTAGATCTCGGGGACGGGCAGCGACCGGACGTAGGCGTGGAACCCTTCCGGGTCGGTGGGCGGGTGGTCGCCCAGCAGCCCGGTCACCGACAGCTCCACCTTGTTGTCGTCGCCGGGCACCCGGTAGAAGAACGCTCCGCGCGGGTGCGAGGGCGTGGCGGCCGGGATGATGGCGATGTCACTGTCGAACGGGTCCTTCTCCAGGCGGTAGTGGCGGGTGGTGTACGCCAGGTCGATCTCGATCCGCTCCTCCGGCGGCGCCTGGTACCCGAGGTCGGCCAGCCACCGCGGGGTCCGCGAGCCGCGGCCGGTGGTGTCGACGACCAGGTGCGCGGAGAGCGTCTGTTCCTCGGCCCCGGGCGTGCGTGCCTGCACCCTGACCCCGGTGACCCGGTGTCCGGAGGCGTCCGTCACCGGGGCGACGATGTCGTGCTCCTCCAGGAACGACACCTCCGGCAGCGCCCGCACCCGCTCGCGCAGATGGTGTTCGAGCACCGGCCGGGTGGCGGGCACGGACGGCAGGCCGGTGCGCGCGGGGCTCAGCCGCAGCCCGTTGAAGTACCACTGGATGTCGTTGCTGAAGTCCCCGGGCCGCACCCCTGCGGCGATCAACTCGTCGGTGAGGCCCGGGAACAGCGACTCCATGATCTGGTGGCCGCGGGCGACCAGCCCGTGGGCGTGGTTGCCGTGCGGGACGCCGCGGCGCGGGCCGCGGACCCCGAGGATCTTGTCGCGTTCGACGATCACGACCCTCGGATAGGACTCGGAGAGCACCCTGGCCGCCAGCAGGCCCGCAATGCTTCCGCCGAGAACCACGGCACATTCGTCGGTACGGGTGGCCATGAAGGTCCCCTCTCTCGGATTTCCGGACGGGTGACGGAAAGTCAGTTCCCGGACTGCGAACGGAACTGGCCGGGCGCGCGGCCCTCTCCGGCCGGGCCGCGGTAGGCCTGGGCGAGGTCGAGCCAGGCGTCGGCGTCCTTGCCCTCGGCCGTCAGGGCCAGGTCGTCGCGGTGCCGGCGCCGGGTCACCAGCAGGCAGAAGTCGACGGCGGGGCCGCTGACGCGCTGCTCCGCGTCGGCGGGACCGAACTCCCACCGGGCTCCCGACGGGGCGGTGATCTCGAAGCGGAACTCGACCTCGGGCGGCGTGAGCCCGCGCGCCTGGTACCCGAAGTCCCAGGTGCGGACCGCGAATTCGACCAGGTAGCGGAGCCGGTCGGTGTGCTCGCGGTGCACTCCGAGCGTGTCGGCGATGTCCTGGCCGTGGCCGAACAGCTCCATCATGCCGGCCGCGGCCAGCACGGGCGCCGGCAGCGGGCGGACCAGCCACGGCACCGGTTGGCCGGCCGGGACCGCCGCCAGGGCCTGCTCGGCGGTCCGGCGCTCGGCGTTCCACCGCTCCAGCAGGAGCTGCGGCGTGCCGGACGCCAGGTAGGGCTTGAGGGACTGCTGCACCGCGCCGTCGAAGTCCTGCCCGATGCCGGCGACCATCGCCTTGAACGCCTCGGGGTCGCCCGCGGCCGTTCCCGCGATCTTGAAGGTGGCCGCGAGGTGGGCGATCTGGTGGGCGACGGTCCAGCCGGGCGCGGGCGTGGGCCGCTTCCAGTCGGCGTCCGTCAGGTTCGCCACCAGGGCGTCGACGGCGTCGCCGTCCGCCGCCAGTGCGGATATCACGTCCTGCGAGTCGGGCATGCCTGTTCCTTCCATAGGGGGGACCCGGATGCCGACGCCGTCTCGACGCACGCTGCGGGGCGTCGGATCGGGGGCCAGCCCAGTATCGGCCGGGCGCCGATCGGCGGGCTTCTCTGCTCGTGCTGAGCGCTCGGCCCGCTCCGCGGCGCTCCCGTCCCCTCGGGTGTCCGCACTCCCCTGCGTCCGCTCCCGCGGTGGAACACGGCAGGCCGGCCGGCCGACGGGTTCGTCGGTCGGCCGGCCCGCGTACTCCCGGTCGGTCGGTCAGTCAGCCGGTCGGTTCAGTCGGTTCAGTCGGTCACCGGCTCCAGGCCGACCAGGGCGAGCCGGTGCCGGCGGCTGATGTACCAGGCGGCCGCGCCGCACAGCAGGGCGAGGGCGGAGACCGCCACCAGGACGGCGGAGGGCGAGGACACCAGGCTCGCCAGCAGCAGCGGCCCCATCAGGCCGCCCAGTCGGTTGAACAGGGAGACCCATCCGGTGGTCCGGCCGCGCCGTTCCGGATCCGCCAGGTCGGCCGCGATCGGGAGGAAGATCGCGGCCATCGAGTTCACCGAGAACAGGGCCGCCACCAGCGCGCCCGCGGCGATCCAGCCCACCTCGGCCACCGCGCCGCTGGCCGTGAGCGCCAGCAGCAGCACCGCGGTGACGGTGGCCAGGCCCGCCGCCATGGAGGTCGGGCCGAAGCGGCGGTAGCCCAGCATCAGCAGCAGGGCGCACGGGATCATCACGATCGCCGCGATGGTGAGCATCAGGTTCGCGGTGTGCACCGGCACGCCGCCGATCCGGGCCAGGCTCGGCACCCAGGTGGTGAGGCCGAAGGTGAGCAGTCCGATCAGGGTGGCGAAAGCGCGCTGGAGGCCGTGGGTGAGGGCCCGTGAGGACCTGGGCAGGTGCCGGACGGCCGACGGTGCGCCCGCGGCCACCGGGGCGGGGGCCGAGGTGCGGTTGGGGACGAAGGGGGTGAGGAGGGCCAGCGCGGCACCGGTGGGGGCGCCGATCAGCCACAGGATCCGCCAGCCGAACACCGGTTCCAGCCACAGCGCCGAGCCGGCGGCGACCAGGTAGCCGACCGCGGTGGCGACGACGGAGAGCGCCACCACCACCGATCCGCGGACCTTTCCGCCGACGGTCTCGGTGAGCAGGGTGATCAGCAGCGGGGCGAGGCCGCCGACCGCCACGCCCATCAGGGCGCACATCACCAGGTTGCCCTCGAAGGTGGGCATCGAGCCGCACATGCTGGTGGCGGTGAACCCGAGGGTGGCGATCAGGTAGGAGCTGCGGCGGCCGATCCGGTCGGTGAGCACGCCGAACAGCAGCGCCCCGGTCGCCGTCCCGGTCAGTCCGCAGACCGCCAGCAGGGAGGCCGCGCGGGGATCGAGCCCGTACTCGGCCCGCATGCCGGGGATGACGAAGCCCAGGGTGGAGGTCTTGCTGATGTCGATGGTGAGGGCGGCCGTACCGATGAGAAGAATCAGCAGCCGGCCGCGCCGCCCCGTCCCGGAGTCGGCCTCGACGGATTTCGGCCGCCCGCGCAGGGCGGCGCCGGCCACCACGATCAGCAGGCCGGCGAGGGCGGTGAACATCTCCGGCATCTCCGACAGGGCCATGCCGTGCAGCTTTCGCCCGTCGTCGGCCGCCATGTGGGCCATCGGCATCGCGGGATCCATGGCGAAGGAGTGGTGGAAGGCCACTGCGGAGGAGACCAGCACGATGAGGCTGCCCAGGGCGAGGAGCAGTGTGGCGCCGGTGGTCCGGCCGGGGGGTGTGGTGGTGGACAAGAGCGACCTCCGTCGAGCGCTGGTGTGGTGGTCGCGCGACCGGGCGTCGACATTTCTCCTCCGGCCGTCGGCCGCCCCTGGAATGTCGCGCTGAGTGACTGGAAAGCTATGCCCGGCGCCGCGCGGGCTGCTTCTCGCATTGTGCGGGGATCGGAGGGTTGTGGGCGCGAACGTCCCTGACATAAGGGCGTTTTGCTTGACTGAGGGAATGAGTCCGCGTCGCACGGATCCCGGTGCCCGTCCGGCACTGGTGGACATCGCCGCCCGGTTGCTGGCGGAGGAAGGGCCGCAGGCGCTGTCCGCCCGCCGCATCGCGAGCGAGAGCGGCACCTCCACCATGGCCCTGTACACCCACTTCAACGGAATGCGCGGGCTGGTGCGCGCCATGGTTCATGAAGGGTTCACCCGGCTCCAGCACTACTTCACCCTGGTGGAGTTCAGTGACGACCCGGTGAGCGACCTGGCGTTGCTGGGTCGTGCGTACCGGTGCAATGCGCTGGCCAACCCCCACCTGTACGCGGTGATGTTCGGGGGCTCCTCGCTGGCCGGGTTCTCGCTGGGCGAGGAGGACCGGCAATACGGCCGTTACACTCTGGCCGGCGTGGCCGAGTGCGCCGCCCGCTGCATCGAGGCGGGCCGGTTCCGCTCGGAGGACGCCGAGCTGGTGGCGCATCAGATGTGGTCCGCGGTGCACGGTTTGGTGGTCCTGGAGCTCGGCGACTACCTGACCGAGCCGTGCGACGCCGATCGGCTGCTGGAGGCGCAGTTGGTGGGGCTGATGGTCGCGGCCGGCGACATCCTGGAGGCCGCGGTCGCATCGGTGGCGGCCTCCGTGGAGCGACTGTGGGAGGAGGTGGACCCGGCGACGACCGACTCGGACTGAGGGCGGGGCCGGCGCGATCCGCGGTGAATTCCCGAACGGTTCCGCTCCGACGCCGGACCGGCGCAGCCGTCACATGAGTACTCCTGAATCACATCCGTCCCGTCCGTGACATCCGTATGCCCCCCTCCGGCGCATCTCGCCAATTGCTTCAATAGTTCAAACGCATACCGGCCGGTATTCCACCTCTCGACTTTGCCAAATCAACGCGCGAGGAAGTCGTTGAACTTGTCATGTCCGCCTGCTACGGTCATCAGTCGTTATCACGGTGCCACGGTGTGTCACCGTCGCTTAACAGAAGGGAGAGGGTAAACCTCGCGCGCTCCGGTATCTCAGGCCGCCCGCCCCCCTCGGCCGCGTTCCAGGACGCAATACCGGAGTGGAGTTTCCGTCGTCCACCGGTACTGCGAGAACCTGGAGTCATTGTGAAGCCCGCAATCGAAGAGGCCGTGGCCCGAGCCATCGAGGTCATGCACGAGAACATCGGCGAAATACTGACCATAGACGACATGGCGCAGGCGGCCGTCTACAGCAAATTCCACTTCTCCCGGGAATTCCAGCGGGTGACCGGGGTCTCACCGAGACGCTTCCTGTCCGCCATCCGCATCGAGGCCGCCAAACGTCTGCTCATCGAGACGGACCTCAGCGTGACCGAGATCAGCCACCGCGTCGGCTACAACAGCGTCGGCACCTTCAGCTCACGGTTCGCCAGCAGCGTCGGCACGTCGCCCACGATGTTCCGCCAGTTACGCGGCTTCACCACCAGCATCGAACTCGAACGGCGGCGCTGGGCCCGACCCACGGATCTCGCCACCGTCCGCGGCGAGATCCGGGCTCCCGTCGCCGACGGCCTCGGCCGCGTCTTCGTCGGGCTCTTCCGCACCCGCATCCCGGAGGGCCGGCCGGCCGCCTGCACCGTCCTCCCCCGCCCCGGCGCCTTCCTCCTCGAACACGTGCCGCCCGGGACCTGGTACCTCCTCGCCCACTCCGTCCCCGCCTCCTTCGACGAAGTCCTCACCGGCGAGGTCTCCGTCGGCTCCGTCGGCCCCGTCGAGATCAGGGCGAACGTCCCGCCGAAGCCGCTCGAACTGCGCCTGCGACCCGTGCACGCCCTCGACCCGCCCGTCCTGCTCGCGCTGCTGGACGTCCGGGCGGCGGCCCTCGCCAGGAACGAACGGCTCTCCGAGGCCGGTTGAGCCGGCGCCGGGGAGCCGGCCGCGCGGCCCGGGGGCGGGGCTCCGGGCCCACGGGGGACGGCGGCCGACGCGCCACGGGCTCCCCGGACATGACGAAGGGGCGGCGGCCGGCTCACGCCGGCCACCGCCCCCGGGAGGAGACTCAGGCCCGTCGCCTCACGGCGATGACCGCCGCACCCACCACGCACGCGACGGCGGCGGTGACGTAGGCGAGGTGGTACCCGGCGAGCTGGTCGCCGCTGGTCCCCGCCACCAGGACCATCACCGCCACGCCCGCGCTGGCGCCGATCTGCTGCGTCACGACGTTCACCGCGCCGGCGACGGCCTGCTGCTGCTCCGGGACGCCGGAGAGGCCGGCGGACGTCATCGAGGGGAAGTTCAGCCCCTGGCCGATGCCGCTGACCACCAGACCGGGCATCACGTGCAACAGGTAGTTCCCGTCCTGCGGCGTGCCCAGCCACAGCCCGGTGCCCACGCCGATCAGGACGAGGCCGACGGCCATCAGCGTCCGCGGGGAGTACGTGGCCAGCAGGCGGCCGGTGGCGAAGTTGGCGGTGAGGAACACCGCCAGGGACATCGGCACCAGGGCGATGCCGGACTCGAAGGGCGAGTAGTGCAGCATCCCCTGCAGGTACAGGGGCGCGAAGAACAGCATCCCGACCGAGCCCATGTACTGGAGGAACGCGGCCAGGCTCGCCTCCCGCACCGAGCCGATCCGGAAGAGGCCGAGCGGAAGCACCGGGTCGGCGGTGCGGTGCTCGCGCACCACGAACAGCACCAGGGAGAGCACCGCGGCGCCGAGCACGATCCACGCCGTGGCGCCGCTGCTGCTCACGCCGACGACGAGCAGGGTGAGGCCGAGCGTGCCCGTGATCGCTCCGGGCAGGTCCAGTCGACCGCGGTGCCCGACGCCGTCGGGCAGTCCGATGCGCGTCGCGCCCAGCACACCGAGACCCACCAGCACCGAGAACCACAGCACCGAGCGCCAGCCGAAGAACTCGGTCAGGACGCCGCCCAGCAGCACCCCGCCGCTGAAGCTCGCGGCGCCGACGGCCGCGTACACCCCGAAGGCCCGGTTGCGCGCCGGACCGGCCGGGAACGTGTCGGTGAGCAGGGCCAGCGCGGCCGGCCCCGACAGGGCGGCGCCGATGCCCTGGACCGCTCTCGCGCCCAGCAGCGTCACGGTGTTGGGGGCCACCGCCCCGACCAGCGCGGAGACGGTGAACAGGGCGACGCCGGCCTCGAACACCCGCCGCCGCCCGATCACGTCGGCCAGTCGGCCGCCCACCAGCAGGAAGCCGGCGAACGTGACGGCGTAGGCGGTCATCACCCACTGGAGCGTGCTCTCGTCCAGGTGGAAGCGCTCCCCCACCGAGGGCAGCGCCGCGTTGAGCACTCCGAGGCCGCTCACGTCCAGGGCCAGCGCCCCGGCCAGGACGCCGAGTGCGAGTCCCGGCCGGCGGACCCGTGAGGCCGCGGCGCCGGTGGTGTCGCCGGTGGTGTCAGTGGTGTCGGTCATGCGGGCCTGCCGTGGAAGTCGCGGCCGGCGAGTGCCCGCCCGAGGTGGTCGCGTCCGGGTAAGGAGCTGCTGGCATCGGCTGACGCCCTATCAAATTTGTCAACTGCCATGCGGACAGCTTGCATTGGTCGATCGTCCGCTGTCCACTCCGCCCCGCGCCCGCAGATGGAACTGAACGGTACCGTCCGAGGAGATCGAATCGGACACTTTGGCGATCAAATCTCGCCAGCGCTTCAACCGGCCCGCAAAGTGCGCAATCCTGGAGTCGCTGGACTCTCCGCGCTCAAGGGCGGACGAAAGAAAGCGGCACTGCGAAATCCCGGCAGCGAGATTGCACGACAGATCCACCGGCAGGGCCGCACGGGGGCGGTGAGAATTCCACAGTGAGCCGCTGAATCGCGACCACCCGAGTCACTTCGAAGTTTGCCGTCGTCACACCATGCACGGCCGCACCGCACAGCCGGAACTTCGGGCAGCCATTCCCCCCTCCCCGCGCGAGGAGCAGTGTTGTCCCATCGCATGTCCATGCATGTCATGTACAGGTCGGATCTAGCATTCGTCGTCGAACTGCCTTGATGCGGAATCACTGACGAGCCCCCCTTGTGAACGATCGGTTGTGAAGCTCCACCCGCCCATTTCACCAGCCCTGCTGAGGGAGTCGCCATGCCCCAAGAGCGCGCAGCGCGAGACATATCCGCCGTCACGGACTTCCTGCTATCCCGTTTTGCCGAGCTGTTGGACCTGTCCCCGAACTCGGTGGACCGGTGGGCGCCGATGCACCGGTACGGACTGGACTCGCTGAAGTCGGTGAATCTCGCGGCCGCCCTGTCCGAGTTCCTCGGCTGGCAGGTCCCCGCCACCTGGATGTGGCAGTACCCGACCGTCGACGGCCTGGCCCGGGCACTCGTCGAGGGCCCGCGTGCCGCGGAGCCCGCCCCGACCACCCGGCGCCGCACGCCCTCGCACGAGCCCGTCGCGGTCGTGGGCATCGGCTGCCGGTTCCCCGGAGGGCCGGACCCGTCCGCGTTCTGGCGGCTGCTGGTCGAGGGCGGCGACGCCGTCGGACCGGTGCCGGGCGCCCGCCGCGAGCTGCTGAACGACCGGGTGCGCTGGGGCGGATTCATCGACGGCATCGACCGCTTCGACCCGCTGTTCTTCGGCATCTCGCCCCGCGAGGCCGTCCAGATGGACCCGCAGCAGCGCCTGATCCTGGAGCTGTCCTGGGAGGCGCTGGAGGACGCGGGCATCGCGCCGCACAGCCTGGTCGGCAGTGACACCGGCGTGTTCATGGCCTCCTGTTGGGGCGACTACGCCGCCCTGGCGCACTACCGCGGCCCCGACAGCCAGATCACCCCGCACACCGCGACCGGCATGCACGACGGCATCATCGCCAACCGCGTCTCCTACATCCTCGGCCTGCAGGGCCCCAGCATGGCCATCGACTCCGCCTGCGCGGGGTCTCTGATCTCGGTGCACGTGGGCTGCCAGTCGATCCAGCTGGGCGAGAGCGACCTGGTGCTCGCCGGTGGCGTGAACCTGAGCTTCGTCTCCGACTACTACACCGCCATGGACGCGATGGGCGCGCTCGCCCCGGACGGCCGCTGCAAGTCCTTCGACGCCCGCGCCAACGGCTACGTCCGCGGCGAGGGCGCCGGCGTCGTCGTGCTCGCCCCGCTGAGCGTGGCGCTGGAGCGCGACCTGCCGGTGTACTGCCTGATCAAGGGCAGCTCCTCCAACAACGACGGCCTGAGCAACGGCATGACGGCGCCCAACCCCCAGGCGCAGGAGAAGATGCTCCGCACCGCCTGGCAGCGGGCCGGCATCTCCCCGGACCTCGTGGACTACATCGAGTGCCACGGCTCCGCGACACCGCTCGGCGACCCGATCGAGGCCAACGCCATCGGCGCCGTCCTGGGCGGCGACCGCCCGCAGCCGCTGCGGCTCGGCTCCGTCAAGTCCAACGTCGGCCACCTGGAGGCGGCCGCCGGCATCGTCGGCCTGGTCAAGCTCGCGATGTCGATGCGCAACGGCGTGCTGCCGCCGAGCCTGCACTACACCGCGCCGAACCCGCAGATCCTGTTCGACGAGTACAACCTCACCGTCCAGGACCGGCTGGAGCCGTGGCCGCGGCACTCCGACGCCCGCCGCGGCGGCGTCAGTTCGTTCGGGTTCGGCGGCTCGATCTGCCACGTCGCCGTCGAGGAGCTGCCGCGCCCCGAGGCCTCGCTCCTGCTGCTGGCCGCGGACTCCCGCGAGGCGCTGGCCGAGCGGGCCCGGGCGCTGCGCGACGCGACCGACCTGCGCGCGCTCTGCCGCCGCACGCCCGGCGACGGCCCGTTCCGGCTCGCGGCCACCGCCCGCGACATGGCCGAACTCAGGAGCAGCCTCGACGCCTTCGGCAGCGGTGCGCAGGCCCCCGGACTGAGCGTCGGCGAGCAGGCCGGCCGCCGGCCGCGGGTGGCGTTCCTGTTCTCGGGCAACGGCTCGCAGTGGGTCGGCATGGGCCGGCAACTGCTCGCCGGCCAGCCGGTGTTCCGCCGGTCGATGATGAAGTCCGACAAGCGGATGCGGGAGCTGCTCGGCTTCTCGCTCGTCGAACAGCTGCTGGCCCCCGACGGCCGCCTCGACGACATGGACGTCTTCCAGCCGCTGCTGTTCTCCCTGCAGGTCGCGCTGGCCGAGACCTGGCGCTCGCTGGGGGTGGAGCCGGACGTCGTCGTGGGGCAGAGCGTCGGCGAGTTCGCCGCCTCCCACATCGCCGGCGCCCTCGACTTCGACGACGCCTCCCACCTGGCCGCCCACCACGGCCGGCTCCTCCAGCTGCTGGCCGTGGGCCGCGGCGAGGGCATCGTGGTGATGACCCCCGCGGACGAGGTCCGGCCGCACCTGACCGGCGGGCTCACCCTCTCCGGCTACAACGGCCTCAACTCCACGCTCGTCACCGGCACGCCGCAGGAGATCGACGACCTCGTCGAGCGGCTGACCGCGGCCGGCGTCACCAACCACCGGGTGCGGATGGGCCACGCCCCGCACTCGGCGCTGGTCGACCACGTCCTCGCCCCGCTGAAGGTCGAGCTCGACGGCATCAGGCCCCGGAGCACCCGCATCCCGATGATCTCGACGGTCACCGGCGAACTCGTCGACGGCGCGGAGCTCGGACCGGACTACTGGGCGGACAACCTGCGCCGGGAGATCCGGGTGGTCGACGCCCTGACGAAACTGCGCGACCACGACGTCGACGCGGTGATCGAGCTCAGCCCGCACCCCCTCCTGCTCAAGTCGGCCTCGGAGATCCTGCCGGCGACCACCCTGCCCTCGCTGCGGCGCGGCGCCGACGAGGCCTCGACCCTGCTCGGCTCGCTCGGCGCCCTGTACACCGCCGGGCACCCCGTCGCGGCCCACCCCTTCCTGGCCGGCGACCGGGGACGGCACGTCGCGCCGAGCCCGGGCGACGCCGCGGCCGACGGGCAGCTGCACCTGGTGCCCGTCACCGCCCGGACCGCGGGCGCGCTGACCGACACCTGCCGCGAGCTGTCCAACCACGTCGAACGCGACCCCGGCCTGCGGGTCTCCGACCTCGCCTACACCCTCGCCGCCAGGCGCACCCACCACGGCCACCGGATCGCGCTGTTCGCCCGCGACCGGCAGGACGTCCTGGACGGACTCGCCCGGGTCGCCGCCGGGCAGCCGCACCCCGACGTGGTCACGGGCACGGTCTCCGGCAACGCCGACCGGCGGGTGGCGCTGGTGTTCTCCGGCGGCGGCACCCAGTGGGTCGGCATGGGCCGCGAACTGCTGCGCTCCCACGCCGGCTTCCGGGCCTCGATGCACGCCTGCGACGCCGCCGTGCGCGCGGCCGGCGGCTTCTCGGTGCTCGACCACCTCGCCGCCCCCGCGGAGGAGGCCCGGTACGAGGAGATGGACTTCCAGCAGCCCGTGCTGTTCGCCCTGCAGGTCTCGCTGGCGAAGGTCTGGATCGACCTGGGCATCGAGCCGGCGGCCGTCGTCGGGCACAGCCTGGGCGAGGTCGCGGCCGCCTGCGTGGCCGGCGCGCTGTCGCTGGAGGACGCCGCCCGGGTCGTGGTCGCGCGCTCGCACCTGCTGGAGCGCAAGGCCGCCGAGGGCGCCATGATCTCGGTCGACCTGCCGGAGGAGGAGCTGCGGCCGCGGCTCGCCCCGTACGCCGAGCACGCCGCCGTCGCCGTGGTCAACAGCCCCACCAGCGCGGCGGTCTCCGGCTCGCCCGAGGCCGTCGACGCCCTGGAGGCCGATCTCAGGCGGGACGGCGTCTCGGTCCGGCGGATCCGGGTCGAACGGCCGGTGCACAGCCCCGGCATGGACCCGCTGATCGAGCCGCTGCGCGAGAGCATCGACGGCATCACCCCGCTGGCGCCGGCCATCCCCTTCCACTCCACCGCGCTGGCCGACACGGTGAACCCGGTCGCCGACGTCGACTACTGGGTGCACAACCTGCGCAACCAGGTCCGGTTCGCCGAGACGATCGGTGCGCTGGTCGACCGGGGTGTCTCCACCTTCATCGAGATCGGCCCGCACGAGACGCTGCGCGGCGCGGTCGAGGAGATCGGGCTGTCCCGCGGCGTCCAGGTGCACGCGATCAACTCCCTGCGGCGTGAGGAGAGCGACGTCCGCTGCCTGCTGGGCGCCGCCGCCTCGCTGTACGTCAGGGGCCTGCCGCTGACCTTCGACCCGCTCTTCGCCGACGACGTCGAACTCGTGGAGACCCCGCTCGTCCAGTGGCAGAAGGAGCGCTACTGGATCGACACCGACACCGAGCCCCGCGGCGCGACGGCGCAGGCCCCGGCCGTCGGGACCGCGGCCGTGGCCGCGACGGTGGCCGCTCCGGTCGAGGTGCGGCCGGCGGCGGCGCCGGCCACGGCGGACCGGCCGGTGGCGGAGGTCGTCCTCGCCGAACTGGCCGACGCGCTGGGCGTGCCGGTGAGCAGGTTCGACGAGAACGCCGGTCTGCGCGACTTCGGCCTCGACTCGATGCTGGCGATCCGCCTCGTCAACAAGATGCAGGCGGTGCTCGGGCACCGGGTGTCGCCGGTGGTGTTCCTGGACGGGCGCTCCATCGCCGAGGTCGTCGGCCACTTCGTCGGGCTCTCCGGCGGACCGGCCGCGCCCGCCCCGGCGGTGCCGGCGCCCCAGGCGCCGGCCGCGGCCGCCCGGCCCGTCCCGGTCCCCGAGGCCGCGCCGAAGCGGTCGTTCCTGGAGGACCTGTCCGAACTGGACGCCGAGGAGCTGGTGGAGGAGCTGGACGCGCGCGGGCTGCTGGAGGCCACCGACGCGCCGGCGCTGGAGCAGCTGCGCGCCGAAGGCCTCGGTCTCGAAGTGGCGCCGGCCTCGCACGGCCAGGCCTCGCTCTGGTTCATGCAGATGGTCGCGCCGGACGCCGTGCCGTACAACTTCATGGTGACCGCCCGGATCCGGACGGCGGTCGACGAGGAGGCCCTGGAGCACGCCGTCCGGGCCGTGCTGGACCGGCACCCCGCGCTGCGCACCGTCTTCGTGGAGGCGGGCGGCAGCCCGTACCAGGTCGTCCTGGACGAGCCGGTGTACGAGTTCCTCGTGGTGGACACCTCCGACCTGGACGACGAGCAGGCCCGCGAGGAGCTGGCCCAGTACGGGCACGAGCCGCTCGACATGGACAACGGGCCGCTGGTGCGGATCGTCCTCATGCGGCGCGGACCGTCCGACCACTACCTGATGGTGCTCGTCCACCACATCGCGTCGGACGCGGCCTCGGCCGACGTCATGATCCGCGAACTCCAGGAGTACTACGAGGGCGCCGACCCCGCCCGCAGCGCGCCGGTCGCCCCGTACACCGAGTTCGTCGAGTGGGAGCGGCAGTGGCTGGCCGGTCCGGCGGCCGAGGCGGCCCTGGACTGGTGGTCGCGGAAGCTGGCCGACCCGCCCGCCCACCTCGACCTCTCCAGCAAGGAGCGGCCGCCGGGCGTCACCTACGAGGGCCGCGACATCGCGTTCCGCTGGAGCGCCGAGGAGACCCGCCTGCTGCGGGAGTTCGCGGTGCGCGAGGGCGTGTCGGTGAGCACCGTCGTGCTGGCCGGGTTCTTCGCCACGCTCAACCGCGCGGCCGGGACCGAGGACTCGGTGCTGGCCACCGCCATCGCCCAACGGGCCGAGCCCGGCTGGGAGTCCGCCATCGGCTACTACCTCAACACCGTGCTGGTGCGGGCGAACCCCTCCGGCGGGCGGAGCTTCCGCGAGCTGCTGAGCGAGGTCCATGCCTTCTCGCTCGGCCTCCTGGAGCACATGAACTACCCGCTCGACCTGCTGGCCTCCCAGCTGAAGCCGCCGCGCGCCGAGGGCCGCTCCCCCTGGTTCGACGTGGTGGTCAACTGGCTGTCCTCGGACGCCTTCCCCCGCTCCGTCAAGCTCTTCCACGGCATCGGCGAGACCATCGCCCCGGACGGCGCGCTGCCGCTCGAACCGCTCCAGGTGCGCCGGCACCTCGCCAAGTTCGACCTGGAGATCTCGATGGCCGACATCGACGGCAGGGTGGCCGGCCACGTCCAGTTCAAGCCGAGCTACCTGGAGCGGCGGACCGTGACGGCCCTGCTCGCGCTGTACCGCACCGTGCTCTTCGACTCGATCGCCCGACCCGACCAGGCCCTCGGCGACATCGCGCCGACCGGCCTCCCCAAGGAGACGGACAAGTGACCGAAACCCTGCACTCCGAGTTCATCGCCCAGGCGGTCAAGAACCCCGACGCGACCGCGGTCTACTCCGACGCCGGCGTCCTGACCTACGGCGAGCTGAACGAGCGGTCCCGGGTGCTGGCCGAGCGGCTGGTCGCCGACGGCGCGGGCCCCGGCGTCCCGGTCGGCATCTGCGTCGAGCGCACCCCCGACCTGCTCGTCGCCGTCCTGGCGGCCCTGCGCTCCGGATCCTGCTACCTGCCGCTGGACCCGAACTACCCCGCCGACCGGCTGACCTTCATGGTCCAGGACAGCGGGACCCGCCTGCTGCTCACCACGCCCGCGTCCCGGGCCAGCTGCCCGCCCGGGCCGACGGTCGTCGTGCTCGGGGACGGCGTGACCACCGAGGCCGGCGCGAAGCCCGTCGCGGTCGTGCCCGAGGACACCGCGTACGTCATCTACACCTCGGGCTCCACCGGCAGGCCCAAGGGCGTGGCCGTGCGGCACTCCGGCGCCGTGGCGATGCTCGCCGAGATGGACCGGGTCCTGGAGGGCTGCGACCTGAGCGGCGTCTCGGCCGCCAGCTCGATCTGCTTCGACCTGTCCGTGATGGAGATCTTCAACGCGCTGTGCCGCGGCGGCGCCGTGGTGCTCGTCGAGAGCGCCGTGCACCTGCCGGAGAGCCGGTACGTGGACCGGGTCACCCACCTGTCCGTCGTCCCGTCGGTGATGAACGGCCTGCTCGACGCCGGCGCCCTGCCCCCGAACGTGCGCTCGATCGTGTTCGGCGGCGAGGCCCTGCGCCGCAAGCTGGTCGACCGGGCCTACCAGGAGACCGGCGCCACCCGGGTGTTCAACGCCTACGGCCCTACCGAGGGCACCGTCTTCTGCTCGTTCGGGCTGGTGCCCGAGGAGGGGACCGACGAGCCGACCATCGGCCCGCCGACCACCACCGACCTGGTCTACGTGCTCGACGACGAGCTGAAGCCGCTGCCGGTCGGCGAGGCCGGCGAGCTCTACCTCGGCGGCGTCGGCCTCGCGCACGGCTACGTCAACCGGCCGCGCACCACCGCCGAGCGGTTCCTGCCGGACCCGTTCCGCAGCGGCGAGCGCATGTACCGCACCGGGGACGTCGTCAAGTTCACCGAGAGCGGCGAACTCCAGTTCCTCGGCCGCTCCGACCACCAGGTCAAGCTGCGCGGCTACCGGATCGAGCTGGAGGAGGTCGAGGCCCGGCTGACCGCCTGCCCCGAGGTCCGGGAGGCCGCCGCCACCGTCCGGGGCAACCGGCTCGTCGGCTACGTCGTGCCCGCGGGCGACGGCGCGCCGCAGGACGGCCCCCGGCTGGACGCCGCGCTCCAGAGCGCCGTCACCGGCAGGCTCGCCGTCGAACTGCCCGACTACATGGTGCCCGCGACGCTCGTGTTCCTGGACGCCCTCCCGCTGGGCCCGGGCGGGAAGCTCGACCGCAACGCGCTGCCCGAGCCGCCGGCCGCCGACACCGACGGGCCGCTGACCGCCGCCGCCACGCCGACCGAGATCGCGCTGTCGGAGATCTGGGGCCAGCTGCTCGACCTCGAACCGTCGACCATCGACGTGCAGTCCGCCTTCTACGACCTCGGCGGCGACTCGCTGCTGCTCGTCCGCCTCGCCCGGCTGATGACCCGGCGCTTCGACCGCCGCGTCCGCGTGCCCGACCTCTTCAGCTTCCGCGACATCGCCTCCCTCGCCCGCTGGCTCGACGACGAGTTCGGCGCCACCCCCGAGGTGGTCCAGTCGGCCCGCCAGCGGGCCGGTGCCCGCCGTGCCGCCCTGCGCGGCCGCGGCGGCGCCACCGGCCGCTGAGTCACGCCCCCTACCCGACACGAAGCAGGAGCCTTCCATGACCGACAGCCCCGAGCAGGAGTACGACCCGGGTGACGTGGCCATCATCGGCATGTCCCTGCGGGCACCGGGTGCCCGCACCAAGGAGCAGTTCTGGGACATCCTCGTCAACGGCCGGGAGACCGTGTCCTTCCTGGCCAAGGAGGACATCCACGTCGACGAGACCCTGATCCACAGCCCGTTCTACGTACGGGCCTGCGGCGTGCTCGACACGTACGACAAGTTCGACCCGTCGGTGTTCGGCATCAGCGACCGGATGGCGGCCGCGATGACCCCGGAGAACCGGCTGTTCCTGGAGAGCGCCTGGGAGTCGCTGGAGGACGGCGGCTACGACCCGGACCGGCTCAAGGCCGAGATCGGCATGTACGGCGCCAACAACCCGCAGACCGCCGCGCTCTACAGCTCCCCGCCGGACCGGGTGTCGGTCGGCCCCGAGGCGATCGAGGCCAGCCTGGCGTGGTCGCCGGACACCATGACCTCCAACGCGCTGTACTACATGGGCCTCACCGGCGAGGCCGTCACCGTCGCCGCCGTCTGTGCGGGCTTCCACTACTCGGTGCACCTGGCCTGCCAGTCGCTGCTGCTGGGCCAGAGCGACATGGCGATAGCCGGCGGCTCGATGGTCCGCCTGCCGCACCCCCGCGGTCACCTCTGGGAGGAGAACCGCATCCTGTCGAAGGACGGCCACTGCCGCCCGTTCGACGCCAACGGCACCGGCACCGCGCTGTCCAGCGGCGTGGTCACCGTGCTGCTGAAGCCGCTCGGCCAGGCCGTCGCCGATCGCGACCACGTCTACGCCGTGGTCCGGGGCTCGGCCGTCAACAACAACGGCGTCAGCGCGATGGCGTACGGCCTGGCCCAGCCCGAGCGGCTGAGCGCCTGCATCGCCGCCGCCATGGAGGTGGGCGGCGTCACCCCGGACACCGTGTCCATGTACGAGGCCAACGGCCTCGGCCTGCCGATGACCGACGAGCTCGAAGTGCACGCGGCGACCATGGCGTTCGGGAAGCAGACCGCGACCACCTCGATCGGCGGGGTCAAGGGCAACGTGGGCCACGGCGGCGTGGTGTCGGGCGGCTTCGGCGCGATCAAGGCCGCGCTGTCGCTGTACCACAAGACGCTCCCGGCGACGATCAACCTGACGGAGGTCAACCAGGACCTCGACTTCCCCAGCACCCCGTTCGTGCCGCAGATCGAGGGCGCGGCCTGGGAGCCGGAGGCCGGCATCCGCCGCGCGGGCATCACCTCGATCGGCGGCGGCGGCTACAACGCCCACCTGCTGCTGGAGGAGGCGCCGGCGCCCGCCGAGCGCGCTCCCGAGGAGGCGGGCCGGCCGCGGCTGGCCACCCTGTCCGCCCTGGACGACGACGCGCTGGGCCGCCAGCGCACCCGCCTCAAGGAGTGGCTGGAGGCGAACCCCGGCCTGCGCCTGGACGACGTGTGCTTCACCCTCAACCTCGGCCGCAAGGTGATGGCCCGCCGGTGGGCGGCCGTGGTCCGCAGCCGCGAGGAGCTGATCGCGGCGCTGTCCGACGACGCCGCCCGCGGCGCGGCCACCACGACCGCCGCCGCCCCGCGGACCGACCCGGGCGCCTTCTCGCGCAACGACAGCGGGATCGTGCCGGCGGGCCGGGACCACGAGGCGCTGTCCGACCTGGCCGCCGCCTGGGTGACCGGCCAGCAGGTGGACTTCGACGCCCTGCACCTCGGGGAGGCCGGCCGCCGCGTGCCGCTGCCCACCTACCCGTTCCAGCCCCGCCGGTTCTGGCGTACGGACTGGTGACCATGAGCACACCGGCACTGGACACCTTGGACCTGGGAGACCCGGCCACCTTCGCGGACCACGACCTCGTCGGGTTCTGGCGCACCCTGCGGGACACCGCACCGATGCACTGGAACCCGCCGGTCGGCGGCCGCCGGGGGTTCTGGGTGCTCTCCCGCTACGACGACATCATGGCCACCTACCGGGACAACGTGAACTTCACGTCCCAGCGCGGCAACGTGCTCGTCACCCTCCTGGAGGGCGGCGACGCCGGGGCCGGCCGGATGCTGGCCGTCACCGACGGACCCCGGCACCTGGAACTGCGCAAGATCCTCCAGCGGGTGCTCTCGCCGAGGGTGCTCGACGAGGTCGCGCAGACCGTCCGGGTCAACACCCGGCAGTGGATCCGCGAGGCGGTCGAGTCCGGCGGCTGCGACTTCGCGGAGCAGATCGCCAGCCGGATCCCGATGACCACGATCTCGAACCTGCTCGGCGTGCCCGAGCGGGACCGGGACTACCTGCTCTCCCTGACCAAGACCGCGCTCTCGGCGGACGACGAGGACGTCGACGAGGTCGACTCCGAGATGGCCCGCAACGAGATCCTGATGTACTTCATGGACATCGTCGAGGAACGGCGCGAGTCACCGGGCGAGGACGTCATCAGCATGCTGATCGGCAGCGCCATCGACGGGGTGCCGCTGACCGACGAGGACGTCGTGCTGAACTGCTACAGCCTGATCATCGGGGGCGACGAGACCAGCCGGCTGACGATGATCGACTGCGTCCGCACCCTCGCGGCCCAGCCCGAGCAGTGGCGGCGGCTCAAGCAGGGCGAGGTCGCCGTCGAGACCGCCGTGGACGAGGTGCTGCGCTGGGCCTCGCCCACCATGCACTTCGGGCGCAGCGTCGAGCGGGAGACCGAACTGCACGGCGTGCGGCTGCGGAAGGGCGACATCGTCACCCTGTGGCACGCCTCCGGCAACCGCGACGAGCGGGTCTTCGCGCGGCCCGAGGAGTTCGACCTCGGCCGCACCCCCAACAAGCACCTGGCCTTCGGCTACGGCCCGCACTTCTGCGTCGGCTCGTACCTGGCCAAGGTGGAGATCGCCGAACTGCTCAAGGCCCTGCGGGACTTCACCGTCGGCTTCGAGCAGACCGACGAGGCGCTGCCCATCCGGTCCAACTTCCTGACCGGGTTCTCCACCATGCCGGTGCGCTTCGATCCCGATCACTCCGGACTGAAAGAGGTCGACCGATGAGCGGCAACCCCTTCGACGGCGGGGAGGGCGACTGGCTGGTCGTCGTGAACGCCGACGAGCAGTACGCGCTGTGGCGGCCGCACCTGGCCGTCCCGGACGGCTGGCGGATCGTCCACTCCTGCCCGGACCGTGAGGGTGCCCTCGACTACGTCGAGCAACACTTCACCACCGCGGTGGGAACGCCGGCGGCCTGACGGCGACCCGACGGCGACCACCACCCGAACCAGCGACCGCAGGAGTGCGGATGAACATCTACATGTCAGGACAAGGGGCGTTCGCGGTTCAGGTCGCGGAAGCCCTCCTGGACAACGGTCACAAGATCGTCGGCGCGGCCGCGCCCCGGCTGCGCAAGGGCAAGTCCGACGAGAGCGACGCGATGGCCTGGGACCGCCTGCGCGCCTGGGCGTTCCCCCGGGACATCCCCTGGACGGACTCGGCCGAACTGCGCGCGATGCACATCCCGGACGGGGTGGACATCATCGTCGCCGCGCACTCGCACGCCTTCCTCGGCCGCAACACGCGCGCCAGGGCCACCGTCGCCACCATCGGGTACCACCCCAGCCTGCTGCCGCTGCACCGCGGCCGGGACGCGATCCGATGGACCATCCGCGACGGCGACAAGGTGACGGGCGGGAGCGTCTACCACCTCACCGAGCGCACCGACGGCGGCCCGCTCGCCGCCCAGGAGCACCTGTTCGTGCCCCCGGGCTCGACCGCGCAGAGCCTGTGGCGCGACCACCTGGCTCCGCTGGGCGTGCGACTGCTGCTGAAGGTGGTCGCCGACCTCGCCGCGGACCGGCGCATCGAGGTCCCCCAGGACGAGAAGCTGGCGACCTGGGAACCCGCGATGGACACCCAGCCGCTGTTCAAGCCGGAACTGATCGCCCTGCCCGGCAACACCCGGGTCGACAGCAACAAGTGGGCGCTGCACGAGGGGTGACAACCGGGCCCGACGACCGAACGGAATCGATCCGGTCGACTCAGCAGGTGTCCCCGGGTGTTCGGCACTCCGGGGGCACCTGCCGCGGCGCCTCCCTCGGCCGCCGCCGTCCCGCGCGCGACACCCCCTCCCGCCCGGGAGGGGGCCGGGAAGCGGCGCGGCCCGACACCGGCGCCGTGCCCGAAGCTACGATGGTTCCCCGGCGGCCGACCCCGTGCACCAGCGCCGCCCGAACCGGCAGTGGTGACGCAGGAGGCCAGGTGGCGCAGGAGGCGGAGATGGCGGGAGCCGGGGCGAGTTCGCTCGCCGAGAAGATCGAGACGCTGTTCCGCACGGTCCGGCGCCCCAACCGGGAGCAGTACAGCAACGAGGACGTGGCGCGCGCCTGCCGCGAGGCCACCGGCGAGACCTTCTCGGCCACCTACCTGTGGCAGCTGCGCACCGGCAGGCGCGACAACCCGACCAAACGTCACCTGGAAGCCCTGGCAGGGTTCTTCCAGGTCTCGCCCGCCTACTTCTTCGACGACCGCTCCGAGGAGATCCTCGCCGAACTCGCCGTCCTGGAGGCGCTGCGGGACGCCGGCGTCCGGAACATGGCGCTGCGGGCGGTGGAACTCTCGCCCGAAGCCCTGGACACGGTCTCCGATGTGATCGAGACTATCGCTCGCCGGGAGGCTGCCAGGGGCAAACCCTCCCGGTGAGCACGACGCGGTGCCACCGGGAGGCACCCCGCGACGGCTGACCGGCCACGCCGGCCCCGGCGGACAGGTGAGGCGCGCATTGCGGTGGATCCGACGGCACGGCGGACTGATGCGGCGCTGCCGCGCGATCAGCGACTCGCTCGAACTCCCCGACCCGTTCGACGCCGCCGAGCTCGTCGCCCGCCTCGCCCGCGACCGCGGCCGGCCCATCGACCTGATCGCCGTACCCGCACGGCCCGGGGCTCCGTGCGGACTGCTGGTGACGACCGGTCAGGCCGACTACATCGTCTACGCCGAGGACACCAGCGAGGTGCACCGCCAGCACATCCTGGTGCACGAGTACGCCCACCTCCTGCTGGGCCACACCGACGGCACCCCGGCCGACCCGGGACTCACCCGCGGCCTGCTGCCGCACCTCTCCCCGGCACTGATCGGGAAGGTCCTGGGACGCACCGTCTACCTCGAACCGCAGGAGCAGGAGGCCGAATTGCTCGCCTCGCTGATCCTCAAGCGCGCCCTGCTGCCCGGCGGCCGGCCGTCCGGCGCGGAGCCCCGCGACGCCGAGTGGGCGCACCGGCTCTCCCCCCTGCTGGGCACCCGCCGCCCGACCGGCCCGCATGACTGACCCCGTCCTCGCCCTCGCCGCGGCCTTCCTGCTCGGCCTGGGCACCTACCGCTTCCTCGCGGGCCGGCGCCGCGGGCGCTCGCCGGCCCTGCGCTTCACCTGCTGCTTCGCCTGGTGCTTCGGTGCCTTCCTGGCGCTGACGGCCGCCCGGGGCAGGGTGGACATCGACCACGGAACCGGCCTGGCGGGCCTGTCCGGCATGCTCACCGACCACCTCAGGACGGGCTCCGCCGGATTCCTCGCACTGACCGCCGTCGCGCTGCGCCGCCCCGAGGCCGACGCCCGCGCGCTGCGCCGCCGCTGCGTCGGCACCGCCCTCGCGGTCCTCGCCGCGACCGTCCTGTTCCTGCTCGCCCGGCCCCGGGAGGACGGTGGCCAACTGGTGGCCACCGGCGCCCTCGGCCCCGTGGCGCTGGCCGGCTACGACCTGGTCATCACCGGCTACGTGGTCGGCTGCCTGGTCACCCTGCTGCGCCGGACGACGCACTGGACCCGCCGGGCCGACGACACGGCCCTGCGCACGGCCCTCGGCCTGGTCACCCTCACCACCGCCGTCGGCCTGATCTGGGCCGCTTGGGGCCTCGACGACGTCCTCGGCGCCCTGCGCACGGGCCGTCAGCTGACCACCGAGGACCCCGTCTCGCTGGCGCTCGGACGCGTGTGCGCGATCCTGCTGCTGGCCGGCGCCACCACGCTGCTGTGGGCGCGCACCGGGCGCGCCGCCCGGCGGTGGCGGGCCGCGTACCGCGGCTTCCGGTCGCTCGGGCCGCTGTGGCGGGCCCTGCACGCGGCCTTCCCGCAGATCGCCCTCACCACGGGCCGGATCACCCCGGGCCGGATCACCGCGGGCCGGATGCCACCCGCCGACGCCGAACTCGCCCTCTACCGGCGGGTCATCGAGATCCGGGACGGGCTGCTGATCCTGCGTCGCTACCGCACGGCCGAGGACTCCTCCGCCCCCGACGTCTCCTCCGCCGATGCCGACGCCGATGCCGACGCCGACGCCGACACCGACGCCGACGCCGACACCGACGCCGCCGCGCGGGCCGAGGCCGTCCGGATCGCCGCCGCCCTGCGCCGCGCCCGCACCCGGGCTCCCGACGG
>NZ_JBSHBN010000136.1:0-25803 GCF_053612025.1 Kitasatospora sp. NPDC054768 | reverse complement strand
GTCTTCGGCTCGGGTCAGCCGGCTTCCGTGCGCGGCTCCAGCCGGGTGCCGCTGCGGAGGGTGATCGACATCAGGTCGCCGGGGGCGTCGAGCTCCAGCCGGTGCCAGCGCCCCCGGGGCACGATCGCGGCGGTGCCCGCCGCCAGTCGCACCACGGACTCGGCGTCGCCGGGCTCGACGGGGCGGAGGTGGAGGCGCACGGCGCCGGCCAGGCAGCAGACCGCCTCCTCCGCCTCGGGGTGCATCTCCCAGTGGTCGGCGTGGACGTCGGCGTCGCTCTCCACGTGGAAGGTCGCGATCTGCCAGACCCCGGCGTCGCCGGCGGCCATCCGGCGCCCGGCCGCCCGGACGTCGCCGTCGGGGTGGATGTGCAGGGCCGAGGCGAACAGGTCCACGGCCGCGAGCGGAGTGGTCGTCATGAGCGGGTTCCTTCCAGTCGGTTCGCTGCGGGGGTGAGCGGGGCGGGGTGCCCTGGGGCCTGCGGCCGCCGCCGGGGCAGCACACCGATCGCCACCAGCGCGGCGAGGGCGAAGAGCCCGGCGGTGACGGCCAGGCCGGTGGCGTAGCCGGAGTTGAGCGCCGACGGGTCGGTGGCGCCGCCGGAGCGGTGGGCGGCGACGGTGGCCAGGGCGGCCAGGCCGACGCAGCCGCCGAGCTGGCGGGAGCTGTTGAGCAGGCCGGAGGCCGTCCCGGCCTCGTGGGCGGCCACGCCGGTGGTCCCGGCGGCGGCGACCGGGGCCAGGACCAGCCCGGTGCCGATGCTGGTGACCAGGGACGGGCCGAGGACGTCGGTGAGGAAGCCGCCGTCCGGGCTGATCAGCGCGAACCAGGCCAGGCCCGCGGTGGCCAGCACCGCCCCGGGCACCAGGGCGGCCCGGGGAGTGCGGCGCGCGACGACGCGCGTGGCGAGCACGGTGCCCGCGACCAGTCCGGCCGAGAAGGGCAGGAAGGCGAGGCCGGTGGCGGCGGCGCCCAGGCCCAGCACCTGCTGGAGGTAGAGCGAGACGAAGTAGAAGGCCGTGAACTGCCCGGCGGCGGCCAGGAACACCAGGACGTTGGCACCGGCCACCCAGCGGCTGCGCAGCAGGCCCGGGCGGAGCAGCGGTGCGGAGGTCCTGGCCTCGGTGACGGCGAAGGCGGTCAGCAGCGCGAGCGCGGCGGCGAGCGTCCCCAGGGTGGCCGGGGAGCCCCACCCCCGGACGTCGGTGCGGACGACGCCGAACACCAGCAGCCCGACCCCGGCGGTCGCGAGGACGGCGCCGAGCACGTCCGGCCGCTCCCGCCGTACGGCCGGCGCCTGGGCCGCTCCGGTCTCCTCGGCGGGACCGCCGGCCGGCAGCAGCGCGAGCGCCGTCGCCACGATCGGCAGGTTGACCAGCATGACCCAGCGCCAGCTCGCGTACTCGGTCAGCAGTCCGCCCGCCAGCACGCCCAGTGCCCCGCCCGCGGCGTTGGCCGCGCTCCACACGCCGAGCGCGCGCACCCGCCGGGGGCCTTCGGTGAACGTGGTGGTGAGCATCGCGAGCGCGGCCGGGGCCGCCGCCGCGGCGCCCGCACCCTGTCCGGCGCGGGCGGCGACCAGTTGCCAGGGCGACTGGGCCAGTCCGCCCGCCAGCGAGCAGAGGCCGAACACGGCCAGGCCCAGCAGGAGCAGCCGCCGCCGGCCGTACAGGTCGCAGGCGCGGCCGCCGAGCAGCAGGAGCCCGCCGAAGGTGAGCGCGTAGACGTGCACGACCCAGGAGAGGTCCAGCGGCGCGAATCCCAGGTCGGCCCGGATCGCGGGCAGGGCGACGTTGACCACCGACATGTCCAGGGCGAAGACGAACTGGGCGACCGTCACCGCCGCCAGCACCCGGCCGGGGCGCCCTCGTAAGTTTTTGTACATGTATAGAAAGTAGCCCCGGGCGACCCCAGCTGTCGAGCCCCGGGTGATGATGGGGGTATGCAGCAGCCCTCCGCCCAGCCGTCCTCCGCCCAGCAGCCGACCGGACCGCAGCCCGCCGGGGCGCCCGCCGCCCCGCGGCCCGGCGCGCGGCGCAAGGCCACCGGTCGGCCGCCCCGGATCTCCCGGGAGGAGGTCGTCACCACGGCGCGCCGGATCGTGGACGAGGAGGGCGTCGAGCGGCTGACCATGCGCCGCCTGGCCACCGAGATCGGCAGCACGCCGATGGCGCTCTACCACCACGTCCGCGACAAGGAGGAACTGCTCGTCCTGCTGCTGGACGACTACGCCGCGCGGGCACTGCGACCGACCGAACTGCCGGCCGACCCGCGCGAACGGGTCGTCACCGCGGCGGCCGCCATCCACGAGGCGCTCGCCGCCTGCCCGTGGATCGTCGAGGTCCTGACCGGGGACAGCGTGATGTCGGCCCACTCCCTGTGGTTCGTCGAGCAGATCGTCGACGGCCTGGTCACCTGCGGCCTCTCACCGGAACGGGCCGTCCAGGGCTACCGCGCGATCTGGTACTACACCGCCGGCGAGATCATGGTCCGCGCCACGGCCACCCGCCGCCGGCCCGCCGACGACCGCCCCACCCACCGCCAGCAGGTCTTCGCCGACCTCGACCCGGAGCGACTTCCCCGCCTGGCCGGGCTGGCGGACCG
Source organism: Kitasatospora sp. NPDC054768 (assembly GCF_053612025.1). NCBI lineage: Bacteria > Bacillati > Actinomycetota > Actinomycetes > Kitasatosporales > Streptomycetaceae > Kitasatospora > Kitasatospora sp. NPDC054768. The sequence continues at coordinate 23,199 of NZ_JBSHBN010000136.1, read as the reverse complement.
CTGGGCACCGCTCACCGCCCAGGACACCTACCGGGACGGCCTCGACGCCCTGGTGGACGGCCTGCTCGCGGCCCGCTGAACGGGCGGACACCCCCACCGGAGACGGCCGCGCGGCGCGCCGGCCGGCGGGGCGCCACGCAAAGGGCGCCGGCCGGCGGGGATCCCCCACCGACCGGCGCCCACCCTGCGGACGGAACCCCGACTCCGCCCATTTCCGGGGCCGTTGATCCCGTCAACTGCCGAAGAAGCCGAGCGCCCCCGCCGCGCAGACCCCGCCGGCCCCCATGAACACCGGGGTCAGCACCTTAAGCTCCACCCAGCTGCCGGCCCGGAACCGCATGCCCTTCGGCGGCCCGATCGGGTACCAGCGCCGGCGCCCGATCGGGATCGGCCACAGCACCGGGCAGCCCGAGACGGTCAGCGCGTCACCCAGGCAGTGCACCAGCGCGCCGAGCGCGATCGGCAGCCCGATCCACAGGTACTGCTGCCCAGGCTCCTCGAACAGCCACTGCGAGCCGTTGCCGGGCTTGTCGAGGACCTCCGCGAGCATCCACGCGCTGGCCGCCCCCAGCAGCCACACCAGGACGTCACTGGAGACCCGGGCCTGCCGCCACAGCAGACCCTCGATCGCCAGCACCATGTGCACGAACAGCACCACCAGCACACCCCAGCGGCCGCCGAACACGGCCACCGCCGCGGCGCCCGCCCCGCACAGCACCGCCCAGAGCCAGGTGTGCGTCAGCGTCCGGTGCCCGCCCGAGCGCCTCGGGTCACCCTTGCCCCGGGTGGCCTTGTACACCGCGTACGAGAGGTTGTCGATCACCTCGCACAGCGCCCGGGACACCGGCCCGAACGCCCGGGATATCGTCGCCGCCTTGTGGTCCAGGTCCGGCGCCAGCGCCGCCCCCGCGCAGATCAGCGCCCCCGCGAGCAGGACCGGCCAGGGCATCGGCTCCCCCATCCCGGCCGCCACCGCGCCCACCCCCAGCCATGCGGCCGCACCCGACAGCGAATGCGCCGGTCCCATCATGTCCGTACACCACCGATCCTCATCAGCTCGGCCCTCACCGCGAGGACCTGACGTCACGGCAGCCTATCCGTCCAAGATCACCGACCCCGCCCCTCGCCCCCGCCCCACTCCTCCCCTTCCTTCCCCCGATCCGGCCGGGCGGGCCCCACCCGCTCCGCCCCGCCGGACCCTCCGGCGCCCCGCGGATCAGGCCAGGGCCTTCTCCAGCGCGGCGAGGTAGCTGCGCATCATGTGGTCGCGGATGCCCTCGCCGTCCGGCGAGAACGCCGCCGCGCCCAGGCCCTTGGCCCGGTCGGTCAGCCCGGGGACCAGCCCGACCTTCTCCGTGACGCGGCCCGCGGAGTCGATGTGGCGCAGCGCCTGGACATGGGTGAAGGCGGGCTCCGGCGGCAGCTCGGGGACGATGTCGTTGCCGTGCACGAAACGGTAGGTGCGCCCCCGCAGGCCCTTGTCGTACGCGGCGGCGAGCAGCCGGTCGCAGGTCCGGGGCTGGCCGAAGGTGCAGACGCCGTCGGCCGCCAGGCTCGGGTCCTCCAGGTCGAGCCGGGCGGCGACGAGCATGGCGAGGGCGCCGCCGAGGCTGTGCCCGGTGAACCAGACCGTCTGATGGTCGGTCCGCAGATCGGAGACGGCCTTGGCGACGTCCGGGTAGATCGATTCGAGGGCCTCGGCGAAGCCGTAGTGGACGTAGCCCGTCCGGGCGGGGCCGGGCCAGGGCGGGGTGGTGGCGTCGGTGAGCCAGTCACGGATCTGCGCGGGTTCGGTACCGCGGAACGCGGTGACGATCATGTCGTCGCCGGCCATGGTGTAGGCCTGGGTGTCCTGGAGCGGGAACGGCGGGGTGAAGCGCGTCTGGTGGTGACGCACGGCGTCGAAGCCCCAGGCGTGGGCCTGCTCCTCGATCACGGCCTCGTCCTTGTAGGCGAGCTCGGCGGCCTTCGCCAGCCAGTAGGCGTGCGGGAGGCTGTAGCCGGTGGCCTGCTGGTCGAAGTCGGTGGGTACGGCCATGGGGGGCACTCCTGTCGGGTCGTCGGACGGAACAGCGGATCGGCCCCCAGGCCCCGACCGGCATCCGCCGCCGGGTGCGCACCGCAGCGCCCTGGTGACCAGGAGTGACGCTACCCCGCACGCAGTTCGTGAGCGACCGTGCCACGCCCTCGCCCCCAACCGCCGGGCGACCGCGGCACGACACCCACCCCGCCCCGCCAAGCACCGGCACAGGGAGCCCGTGCTCCCGCGCCCGGATCACCCGCCGATGCGGCAGCCACCGCAGCGAACTGCGACCGACCTCCTCCTGGAACCGGCACGTCGAGGTGCACAACCTGGTCGCCGCATGGGCGGAAAGGGCTGCCCGCTACAACACCTTGCAACGATCGGTGGTCGGATCACCCCCAAGGCCCTGACCGAGCGCCTCCGTTCACTGGAGAGCAACGGCCTGCCGACCCGGACCGCAGGTCGGGAGCGTGTCGGTCAGGCGTCCGCGATGTCCGCCTTCGCGGTGCCGAGCACGAGGCCGGGGATCACGACGAGCCGCTCACCCGGCCCCAGGGCCACGCCCTCGGGGAGCCGGCCACGGTAGTCCTCCGTGAGGTCCCGACCGATCACGGCGACGTCGCCGTTCGAAAGCTGCCAGATGTCCGGGCATTCGTCCCTGCCGTCGGACATGCCGAGTTCCTTGGCGGACTTCCCCAGGCGCCTCTCGAACGAAGCCGAAGGATCGGCTTGCCATCCACGGTCCACGGCTGCCCCCATTGGTGCTTCTCCCGACACGGAGCCTCGCGCCGCATTCTATACCTGACGAAAAGTCAGCAGTCTGTTTTCGCATGCCCGTGCACCCCTGCACGGTCGGCGTCGCGGCGCAGCGGCGTGGCCTCAGGGCGTGCGTGTTCCGTTGAGGTAGGCGAGGACGGCGAGGACGCGGCGGTTGTCGTCGTCGGAGGCGCCGAGGTCGAGCTTCGCGAAGATGTTGGAGGTGTGCTTGCTGACCGCGCCCTCGCTGAAGTGCAGCCGTTGGGCGATGGCGGCGTTGGAGCGGCCCTCGGCCATCATCGCGAGGACGTCGCGTTCGCGTGGGGTGAGGAGCGCGAGGGGCTGGTCATAGGCGTTGCGGGCGAGGAGGCGGGAGATGACCTGGGGGTCCATGACGGTGCCGCCGGCGGCGACGGTGTGCACGGCGTCGACGAACTGGTCGGCCTTGGAGACCCGGTCCTTGAGGAGGTAGCCGACGCCGCCGGTGCCGTCGGCGATCAGTTCCCGGGCGTAGAGCTGTTCGACGTGCTGGGAGAGGACGAGGACCGGCAGGCCGGGCCGTTCGCGGCGGGCGGCGAGCGCGACCTGGAGGCCCTCGTCGGTGTAGGTGGGCGGCAGGCGGACGTCGACCACCGCGATGTCGGGGCGGTGGTCGGCGATCGCGGCGGCCAGTTCGGGTCCGCTCTCCACCGCGGCGACGATCTCGTGCCCGTGGGCACCGAGCAGCAGGGAGAGGCCGTCCCTCAGCAGGACGAGGTCCTCGGCGAGGACAACACGCACGGTAGCTCCATGATCAGCCTGGTCGGACCCCCCGGGGGGCTGGTCAGCGTGAGCGTACCGTCGAACGGGGCGAGCCTGCGCCGGATGCCCTTCAGGCCGCTGCCGCCGTCCGGGTCGGCACCGCCGCGGCCGTCGTCGGTGACCTCGGCGCGGAGCAGTCCGGCGGCGTGGGTGAGGTGCACGGCGGCGTGCCGGGCGTCGCCGTGCTTGACGGCGTTGGTGAGCGCCTCGCTGACCGCGAAGTAGACCGCCGACTCCACCGGCGCCTCGGCCCGTCCGGGCAGTTCGGTCCGCACCTCGACCTTCAGCGGGACGTCCAGGGCCAGCGCCCGCACGCCTTCGGCGAGTCCGCGTTCGGCGAGGACCGGCGGGTGGATGCCGCGCACCAGGTCGCGCAGTTCCTGGAGGGCTTGGGTGACGTTCTCCTGGGCGTCGGTCACCACCCGCTTGGCCTGCTCCGGATCACGGTCGATCAGTGCCGCCGCCGCGCCCAGACGCAGGCTCACCGCGACCAGCCGGGCCTGCGCGCCGTCGTGCAAATCCCGTTCGATCCGGCGCAGTTCGGCGGCCTGGGCCTCGGTGGCGTCCAGCCGGATCTCGGTGAGCTGCTCGACCCGCCGGGCGAGCCGGGAGCGTTCGGTGGGCCCGAGCAGGGTGCCGGTCCACCGGCCGTGCAGGCGCAGCGCGGGGCGGGCGAGGGCGAGCCCGGCGACGATCGGTACGGGCGCGAGGAGGCCGAGGAGCAGTGCGGGCAGGCCGCCGAACGGCAGGTCGTACGGCAGCGGCGCCTGGACGATCCCGTACAGGCCGGTGCCGACCAGCAGCACGGGTACGGCCGCGACGGCGCCGCCGACCAGCGGGTCGGCGATCAGCCACAGGGCGTCGCGCCAGGTCGCCGGGTCGTTCCAGAGCCAGCGGACGCGCAGGGCCAGGCCCGCGAACCAGCGGTTCCTGTGGTAGTCGTGGCCGGTCCAGTACCAGCCGTGGAGGGTGCGTTCCAGGGCCGGGCGCGGCCGGTACGGCGGCGGTACGGGCACCTCCGACCAGTGGCCGGCCGCCCACCGGGCCGCCTCGGCGGCGGAGCGGACCATCCGGGTGGCGGCCGGGAAGAGCGGGAAGATCCCGAGGCAGCCCCAGAGCAGGAAGGACAGCAGGAAGACCGTCATCAGCACCACGCCGACGGGTATCAGCAGCGTCAGGACGGCGAGCCGCCCGAGTGCCCGGGCGGCGGCGCGCAGCTCGCGGGCCGCGGCGCCCGGCTCACGGACGGCGTCGGCCCATGCGCGGACGGCGTCGCTGCCCGGCTCGCGGGCGGCTGGGGTCTGCGGGCTGCTCACGAGTCCTCCGGTCGGGTTCGGTGGTGCGGGTCGTTCATGATCGCAGTCGTCCGCCCGGGCAGCCGCGCCCGCACCCGGACCCGCACCCGGCTCCGCATCCGCCCCGGTGTCGAACGTTGCTGACCGCGGGTCAGCCAGTGGAACGACCCGCGCGGCAGGGGCAGCTCGCCCCCGTCCACGGCCACCACCGAGCCGAACCGCTTGCGCAGCCCCGACAACCGCAGTGCCGGGGCCCTCTGCCCCGCACCCGCCGCTTCCCGCACCTCGTCCTCCCCGCATCGTCACGGCCGCCCGCGGCATCGGGCGGCACGCGATCAACGCTAGGGACGGCGGGACGACGGCAGAATCCACCTGCACCCCCGCCGGGGGTGGGGCTGGACCCACCCCGCCCCGACGCCTCCTTCGCGGGCGGGGCGCGCCCGGGACGCGCGGAGGGAGGCACAGTGACGGGTTTCCCACCACGCACTCCTTCCCCCCGGGCCACAATGGTGAGCCCCAGCACCACCAGGAGGACGTCGTGAGCGACCGGATCCCGCGCGACCGGCAGGGCCAGTGGCGCAGGCAGCGAGGCCTCGGCTCCCGCGGTCCCACCAGGGTGCCCACCCACCCGCCGATGCCGTTGCCATTGCCGTTGCCGTCGCCGGACGGGATCGCGGCACCGGAGGAATCCGAGCAGCGGCCGTCGGGCAAGGGAACCGGCAGGCTCAGCGAGCCACCCCCGGACGGCCCGACCCCGACCCCGCCCGCCGACCCGCCGCAGTAGCCCGGGCCGCGCACCAGGTGTTACGCGGCCTCGAACTTGACCATCGCGTCGCCGGCCACCGCGGCCGCGGCGAAGAAGTCCCTCAGCCTGCGGAGGTCGGCGGTCAGAGCACCGGCCCACGCCTCGGACCACGGGGTGGCGAACCCGAGGGACACGACCTCGGCCGCCACCGCGGTGTCCACGGTCCTCACCAACCCGTCGACGCCCACCGCGTCCAGGAAGCCCGATGCCGTCCGGACCTCATCGGGCCGGAGCACCCACACCTTGATCTCGGTGAACTCGTCGTCACAGTCGGAATCCCCCTCGACGACCACCCGTTCCTCACCACCGAACACCGGCAGTCGGGCTGTCCGCGAGTCCGGGCCCGAGCCGCCGGCCGCCTTCGTCAGCGCGACGTCCATCAGGTACCCGTTGCGCTCCACGCCCAGCACCGCACCGGCCTCGTCCAGCGGCCCGAAGTCGTCGTCGAACCAGCCGGGCACCAGGGCATGGAGCTCCCTCGGCGACAGTTCGTCCAGAACCGCTCCGTCCACCCGCCGCCAGAAGAAGTCCACGCTCATGCCCCGCACTTTCCTGATCTCTGCGCCAGGTTACGCGGGCCCTCCGACAGTCGCCGGCGTGGACGACCGGGCGCCGCCCGGGAGCCCGGGCCTACGGGCGCCGGCCACGGAAGCCGCGGCTCAGGCCCACGGCGGCCTGCCCCGCCCGTCCGCCCACAGGGCGAGCGCCCGCTGGTCGACGGCGCGGATGCCGACCTGGGTGCAGAACGCGGCGGCGGCCTTGGTGAACGAGCTGGTCGTCACCACGGCGGCCAGGTCGCAGTGGTGGACGTCGCGGTAGGTGCCGTTGACCTTCTGGACGTCCTGGGAGCCGACGGAGGTCCGCGGCCCGTACCGCTTGGCCTGGATGAGGATCCGCTGCCCGGCCGGGGTGGTGGCCAGGACGTCCGCCGCGAGGTCGCCGGCCCCGCCGACCACCTTCACCTTCGTGCAGCCGTCCCGGCGGCACAGGTCCGCCAGCGCGTGCTCGAAGGCCTTCGGGGTCATCGCCAGGAACGGCCCGATGTGCCGCAGTTGGGCGGTCCGCGCATCCAACTCCCGCCGCCGGGCCCGCACCCGCGAGCGCAGCACGGCGACACCCGCGCCCGCGCCGGCCGCCAGCAGCACGGCGACCAGCACGAGGTGCTGGGCAAGCCAGCGGACCACCAGCGAGGCCAGAACGACCGCGACCAGCGCGACCGCCCCCAGCAGCGGCGCGTTCCGCTTCATCCACCGCACCCGGCGGGCGGTCATCGACCGACGTCGCCGAACAGGACTACGGGCCACGGCACTCCCCCTCACGCCACGGTATTCGGACGAGCGTAGAAGCAGCCGTGCCCGTACGCCCGCGATCCGGGCGAACTCCGGCTGCCGGACAGCCGAGTTGACCGAATCCCGGCAAACGACGGCCGAACCCCCGCCGCCCCGACCTCCCGCGCGTGCGGGCAAGGGCGCTCTCCGACCTGCGGCGCAGTACAGCCTTTGCCATTTCTTGACTATGCTGCGGTGCCGAGGCTGCCGGGTCGGACGGTGCCATGAGGCGTGCCCACCATGCCCATCACGCCCATCACGCCCATCGTGCCCGCCGTGCCACGCGTCCGGTGGCGAGGGGCAGCCGCGGACCTCCGCGTCGGCCCGCCGCACTGGATGTCGCCGCGTCAACCCCCTGGAAGGCTCAACACCATGACCCGTCTCTCCTGGCTGTCGCGGGCTGCGGCGACCGTGCTGCTCGTCCTGGAGTCGGTGGCGGTGGTGCTGTACTTCGGCATCGCGGTGCCGCTGCTCTACAACGGCATCGGGTTCGAGGACGAGGTGGCGCCGAGGTCGAAGGTGGTGCCGCACCTGCTGGCGATCGGGGGGTACACGATGGCCGGGATCAACGGGTTGGCGGTGCGCGAGCTCTGGCGTCTGCGGCCCGGTGACGGCAGGGTCCTCGTCGTGGCGATGGCCGGGGTGCAGGTGCTGCTGCTGGGGTATGCGGCGTTGTCGGGCGACTACCTGTTCGCGATCTTCGCGGCGCCGGTGCTGCTGTTGCTGGGGGCGGTGGCCGCCTCCGAGCACCGGAGCGGTGCCCGCCGGGCCGCCGCGGGGTGACGGGGCCGGCCCGGGGCTTCCGCAGGGCCGGCGGCACCGTCCTGACGGTCACGCGCAGCGAGCCGCGGTCGGCTCAGGCCGGGCCGCTCGGCCCCCGTCCGCGTGCTTCGGCGTACTCCTTGAACCGCCTCAGGTCCCCCTTCACCCGGTGGTCGACCGCGGCCCTGGCCTCGCCGGCCTTCTCCCCCGGCCGCTCGTGCCGGAGGTCGACGGCGAGGGTGACCCGGGTGTGGCCCGGGTCGAGCCGCCGGAAGGTCACCTTCTCCTTCCGGTCCGTCTCGCCGTCCACGGCCCGCCAGGCGATCAGTTCCTCGGGCTCCTGGTCGACGATCTCGGTGTCGTATTCGCGGGTGACGCCGTCGATGCTGGTGCGCCAGTGGATGTGACGGTCGTCCAACCGGGTCACCGAGTCGACGCCCTCCATGAAGCGCGGGAACTCCTCGAACTGCGTCCACTGGTTGTAGGCGGTGTGCAGGGGCACGGCCACGTCCACGGATTCCTTCACCGTGCTCATGAGGACCTCCTCGTAGGCTGCGGCCGGGGCCTTCCCGCCCGTCTGTGCACCTGCCCGTCCGGCACCGGCGCAACCGTCCCGCATCCCGCCACCGTCCCGGCGGTCCGATCCGACCCGACCGGCCCCGACCCGGACCGGCCCGGACCAACCGGACCGGACCGGTCCAAGCCGCCGGAGGTCCGGCCCGAGCGGCCCGGCTCAGGGCGCGGAGCGCGGCCCGTCGCCCTCGGCCAGGTGCCGGGTCACGGTGTCGAGGTCCGTGCCCAGCCGTTGGGCGGCGCCGACGAGCAGGCTCAGCGCGGTGTGCGGGGTCACGTCGAACCGTTCGGCGGTGATGCCGATGGCGAGGCCGGTGGCGTGCCGCCGGTCCAGCAGGTCGGCGACCGCCCTGGACAGCGCGAAGCGGTCGAGGGCGGCCGACGCCTGGAGGGCGAGCACCTCCACCAGGCCGAGGGCCGGGGTGCCGGGCTCGACCGGGGTGCGCAGGTAGGCGCTGAACACGGTGCAGCCGTGCGGGTGGGTGCGCAGGTGGGCGCCGGCCACGGCCCGTACGCCGCAGCGCCGGGCCCGGTCGGCGAACCGGTCCGACCGGCCGGGGTCCAGCCGGACCACGACCTGTCCTTCGCCCTGGCGGCGGAGCCGGGGCAGCGGGCCCGCTTCCGAGCCGCCCTGCGCCCGTTCGAGGGCGAGCAGGTACGAGGGGGTCGCCGCGAAGGTCTCGACCGAGCCGTCGTCGTGCCAGGTGCTGACGGCGGCGCCCACGCAGTCCGGGACCGTGACCCGGGTCAGCTGCACCACGTCGTGCAGGCTCTGGAGGGGCCCGGACCGGACCCGTTCGTGGGCCGCGAGTTCGCCGAGTTCGGCCAGGAGCGCCGCGCGGGCCCGGTCGTTCGCCGGCGCCCCGGCCGCCGCCGTGGCGACGTCGGCCGGGCCTTGGCGTGCCAGCAGCAGGCGGGCCCTGGCGACCGCGCGGACCGCGTCGGCCTCCCCGGTGTAGATGCCGATCGTGTAGCAGACGTCGCGCAGCCGCTGCCCGGCTTCCGGCGAGCTCGACGGGGACAGGGCCTCGTACTCCGCGACCAGCCGGCCGAGCGCAGCGACATCCACCATGGGCATGAGCACCTCCGTGTGTTTACGGAAAGTATGCGCCGATCACGCAGCGAAACCGCGCCGTCGGTCGCCTCACCCCGGTGGTCGGCCCGCAGACGGCCGCTGACACCCGCCGGAGACCGTCAGCGGACGTCGGGGGCCGTCGAGGGCGTCCGGCCGTCGGCGCAGGCGCGGAGCACCGCGAAGGCGGTCGCCAGCGTCAGGGCCCAGCAGCCCGCGAGGCCCCAGAGGAAGGGGGTCTTCGACGCCCCCAGTCCGGCGGCCAGGAGTCCCAGCGACAGCAGGGCGAGCCCGAGGACGGTCCGCGGCCGCAGGCCTCGCACCAGGTCCCAGGCCCGGCCGCGCAGGCCGAGCCGGACGGCGCGCAGCCACGGTTCCGGGGCGCGGTCGCGGCGCGGCGGCCTTCCGGTTCCGCGCGGTCGCGCCCGCTCGTGTCCGCCCATGGTGTCCGCCTCCTCGCCGCGCCGCCCCCCGTGGTCCCGCACCGGGTACCCCGGATGCGCGATCGCTAACGCCCCGGCCCCGGCCCCGGCCCCGGCCGCAGCCCGACCGCCCAGCGGCCCGACGACAAACCCGAGGCGGACCCGCAGAGGCCCCCCGCCGTCTCAACCGGCGCCCTCGACCGCTCCGCCGGTTCCGTCGGTTCCGTCGGTTCCGTCGGTTCCGTCGGTTCCGTCGGCCCAACCCGGGGCGTCGCGGTCCTCCAGCTCCTCGCGCAGCCGGGCCAGGGTGGCGCTGAGCAGTCGGGAGACGTGCATCTGGGAGACGCCGATCCGCTCCGCGATCCGGGACTGGGTCCAGCCGTCCCAGAAGCGGAGTTCGAGGACGGTCTGCTCGCGTACGGGCAGCCGGGCCAGCAGGGGGCGCACCGCGATGCGGAAGTCGGCGAGTTCGATGCCGGGGTCGCAGCCGCCGAGGTGGTCGAGCAGGGCGCTGCCGCTCTCGTCGGTGTCCTGGTCACGCAGGGCGTCCAGGGAGTTGGGGCGGTAGACGCGGCCCGCCATCAGTCCCTCGGTGGCCTGTTCGACGGTGAGGTCCAGGTCCTCGGCGATCTCCTCGGGGCGGGGCAGTCGGCCGAGTTCCTGTTCGAGGCGGTCCGAACCGCGGGCGACGCAGAGGTAGAGCTCCTGCATGCCGCGCGGGACCCGTACCGGCCAGGAGGTGTCGCGGAAGAACCGTTTGATCTCGCCGGTGATGGTGGGGATCGCGTAGGTGAGGAATTCGACGCCGCGCTGCGGGTCGTAGCCGTCGACGGCCTTGATCAGGCCGATGGTGCCGACCTGGAGGATGTCGTCCATGTCCTCGGCGCGGTGGCGGAAGCGGGCCGCGATGAAGCGCACCAGTGGCATGTTGAGCTCGATGATCGTGCCCCGCACGTAGCTGTAGGCGTGGGTCTCGCGGGCCAGCCCGGCCAGCCGTCCGAACAGCGCGTCGCTCAGTTCGCGGGCCTCGGACTTGCCCATCCGGCGCAGTTCGGCCGCCGTCGGTCTTCGCGGCAGGTCGGGGGGCAGGCCCTCGGGCGGGACCTCCCGGTCGGTCGTTTCCAGGTGGATGGACACGTGATCACTCCTGGGCATACGGGTGAACGCCCGGCGACGCGTGCGGATCCGCACCTCGTGCGTCGCGGACTTCTTCCACCAGGACCCGTGCCCGGTCTCTTCGAGCGCGGTCCCGGCGGCACCGTCCACGGTGCCGAGCGGCCGGAACGGTCACGGCCGCTGCATGAGTGTTCCTACCCCGGGGAGGCGTTTCCGAACTCACGTTCCGGGTGTTCTCCCGCCCGTCTTCCGCGCGGTCGCGCAACGGCACGGCCCGCGCGGGCGGTCGGGCGCGCCTCCCGACCGGTGTCCGCCCGGCCGGGAGGCGGCACGCTCAGTGGTCGAGCGGGCGGGGCCGTCCCGGCCAGGCGGGCCGGCCCGGCTCCCGGGGCCGCCTCGGCTGGACGTAGTCGACCAGCTGCATCATGCCGAGGTCCTCGTGCTGGAGCTGGTGGCAGTGCAGGACGGTACGGCCGGTGAAGTCCTCGTACTTGACCAGCAGGGTGACGGTGTCGCCCGGCTTGCCGCCGACCAGGTCGACGGTGTCCTGCCAGACCGGCGGGTCGAGCCGTCGGCCGTTGCGGTGGGTGACGAGGACGTGGTTGGTGTGCAGGTGGAAGGGGTGGTGGAAGGCCGGCATGGAGTCGTCGGTGTGCAGGGTCCAGCGTTCGACGGTGCCGAGTTCCAGGGTGTGGTTGACGAACTCGGGGTCGAACAGGCCGTAGGCGGGGTCGCGGGTGAGGTCGCCGCCGGGGTCGGCCGCGGGGGTGGGGTGGCTGCCGAGGACGCGGTAGGCGTTGGGGAACGGCGGGTCGAAGACCTTCGCGTCGACGTGGAAGACCACCTCGCGGTCGCTGCCCGGGTCGGCGAGGTCCTTCTCGTCGAGGAAGGGTTTGCCCTGCGGCAGCGTGGTCGGCAGTTCCATCGGCGGCCGGACGGCCTCGCCCGCCACCTCGATCGTCATCAGCGGCACGGGCACGCCCTTGGCCCGCAGTTCGTACGTCCCGGGCTCGCCGCCCCGGACCAGCACGTCGGCGCGGTTGCCCACGGCCAGGGACACCGTCTCGGCGGCGACCGGCGCGGGGAAGGTCACGCCGTCCATCGCGATCTGATGCATCGTCAGTTTCTGCTCCCCGGAGGTGACCTGGAGCGAGAGGGTGGTGAAGGCGGTCGCCGCGACCAGGCGCCAGCGCTGGACCTCGCCGGGGCGCAGCGCGAGGGTGGGGTTGACCGCGCCGTTGACGGTGAAGGTGGGCGGGACGGCGGCCAGGGCGTCGCCGGAGGTGAACTCGGGGACCTTCCCGTCCTTGAGCCGGAGTTCGTTGACGCAGACGACCAGGTCGGCGGCGGCCTTGATCTGCGGCACCTCGTCGACGTCGCCCTCGACGATGATGACCCCGGCCATCCCTCCGGCGATCTGTTCGGCGGTGGCGCCGTGCGCGTGGGGGTGGTACCAGTAGGTCCCCGCCGGGTGGCCGGGCGGGATCTCGACGGTGGTCAGGTACCGCGGCTCGGGGGCGCCGGCCGCGGCCTCGTCGGCGCTGCGCGGCGGGAATTCGCGCAGGACGTTGTCGGCGTTCCCGGAGGGCGAGACGTGCAGGCCGTGGGTGTGCAGGTTGAAGCTGTTCGCGCGGTGCGGCCGGTTGTGCCCGCCGTGGTGCGGCGGGTTCGGCGGGTTCGGCGGCAGGCCGTTGACCTGGGTCAGCCAGAGCGTGTCCCCGGCGCGCACCCGCAGGGTGGGCCCCGGGATGGTGCCGTTGTAGGTGCGCGTGGTGACCGTCCCGTAGCCCGGGACGGCGGTGTCCGTGAACCGGACGTCGAGCGCCTGGTCGAGCACCGCCCTCGACCCGTCGGAGGCGGACCGGGAGCTGCGGACGGCCGGCTGCGGGAAGGGGGTCGCGGCCGTCGCGGCCGTCGCGGGCCCGACGAGGATCCCGTCGGAGCCCGCCACGAGGACGGCGACTGCGGGAACGGCCTTGAGCACCGATCGTCGACTGATTCCGACAATTTCTCTCATAGCCGGGCAATCTAGGTCGACTTCCGCGGGCCCCCGGTCAGGCACACCGCGTGCCTGCCGGGGGTTGGGCCTTCCGTACCACGCTACGAACGCTCCGGATGGGTCAGGTTGGCCCCGTCGCGGGGGTCGAAGACATGGATGCGCGACGTGTCCACCCACAGCTCCAGCGGGCCGCCCTCGACGGCGCGGGTGGCCGGGTTCAGCCGGGCCACCACGCGGTGCTCCTGCATGCCGGTGTCGGCCCGGCCCGAGTCGGCGGCGAGTTCGGCCAGTTCGGCAAGTCCACCGAGGCCGGCGAGGCCCTCGGTCGCCGCCGGTCCGCCCGCCTCCGCGAAGTGGACGTAGACGTCCGAGCCGACCGACTCCCGGACCTCGACGGTCACGGTGACGGTGACCCCTCCGGTGTGCCCCTCGGCCAGGGCGGCGTCCTCGAAGTCCTCGGGGCGGATGCCGACGATCAGTTCGCGCGGCGCGTCCGCACGCTCCAGGGCGCGCCGGGTGCGGTCGTCCAGCGGCAGGTCGCCCAGCGAGGTGCGCAGGACGCCCCGCTCCAGCGCGGCGCCGAGGAAGTTCATCCCGGGCGAGCCGATGAACCCGGCGACGAAGAGGTTCACCGGCTCGTCGTACAGCTGCTGCGGCGAGCCGACCTGCTGGACGACCCCGGAGCGCATCACCACCACCCGGTCGCCGAGCGTCATCGCCTCGACCTGGTCGTGGGTGACGTAGACGGTGGTGGTGCCCAGCCGGCGCTGGAGGGCGGCGATCTGGGTGCGCATCTGCACCCGGAGCTTGGCGTCCAGGTTGGACAGCGGCTCGTCCATCAGGAAGACCTTGGGGTCGCGGACGATCGCCCGGCCCATCGCGACCCGCTGGCGCTGCCCGCCGGAGAGGTTGGCGGGCTTGCGGTCGAGGTGCCGGGTGAGGTCCAGGATCCGGGCGGCCTCCTCGACCTTGACGGCGATGGTCGGCTTGTCGACCTTGGCCAGGCGCAGCGCGAAGCCCATGTTGTCGCGCACGCTCATGTGCGGGTAGAGGGCGTAGCTCTGGAAGACCATCGCGATGTCCCGGTCCTTGGGCGCGCGGTCGTTGACCACCTCCCCGGCGATCCGCAGGGTGCCCTCGGTGATGTCCTCCAGCCCGGCGATCATGTTGAGCGTGGTGGACTTGCCGCAGCCGGAGGGGCCGACCAGGATCACGAACTCACCGTCGGCGATGGTGAGGTCGACGTCGCGGACGGCGAGGGCGCCGTCCGGGTAGCGCTTGGTGATGCCGTCGAGGACGATCTCGGCCACGATCCGCCTTCCTGGTCCGCCGGGTGGGGCGGGCTCAACCTCGGGAACTCGATGCGGGAACTCGATGCGGGAACTCGATGGAGGTCTCAGCCCTTGACCGCGCCGGCGGTGAGCCCGGCGACGATGCGGCGCTGGAACAGCAGCACGAAGACCACGATCGGGATCGTGATGATCACGGCGGCGGCCGCGATCGAGCCGGTCGGCTGCTCGAACTGGGAGCTCCCGGTGAAGAAGGCGATCGCCGCCGGAACCGTCCGGGCCGAGGTGGTGGAGGTCAGCGAGATCGCGAACAGGAAGTCGTTCCAGCAGAAGATGAAGACCAGGATGCCGGTGGTGAACACGCCGGGTGCCGCCAGCGGCGCGATGACCAGCCGGAACGCCTGCCACGGCGTGGCGCCGTCCACCTTGGCCGCCTTCTCCAGGTCCCAGGGGATCTCCCGGAAGAACGCCGAGAGCGTGTAGATCGCCAGCGGCAGCGAGAAGGTCATGTACGGGATGATCAGCCCGGCCCAGGTGTCGAACAGCCCGAGCGCCCGCTCGATGTCGAACAGCGGCGACACCAGCGAGATCGGCGGGAACATCGCGATCAGCAGCGACACCCCGATGAGCAGCCGCTTGCCGGGGAAGCGCAGCCGGGCCACCGCGTACGCGGCCATGGTGCCGAGCACGACGGCGATGGTGGTGGCGATCACCGCGATGCCGATCGAGTTGATCAGGGCGCGGGTGAACTCGGAGGTCTGGAAGATGCCGCGGTAGTTGGCCAGGGTCCACTGGCGGGGCACGAAGGCGCCGTCGGAGAGGGTGCTCGGCTCCTTGAAGGAGAGCGCCACGATCCACCACACCGGGAAGAGCGCGTAGAGCACGACCACCAGGTTGGCGATGCCCCAGCCGGTCAGGGTCCGGGCGTGCCGGCCGCTCATCGGTGCTCCGGTTCCGCGCCGGGCGCGGCCGCGCCGAACAGCTTGACGAAGACCAGCGCGATGAGGGCCACGCAGACGAAGATCAGCACCGAGATCGCCGAGCCGATGCCCAGGTTGAGCGCCGTGAAGAGGTTGTCGTAGCCGAGGATCGACACCGAGCCGGTGCCGTTGGAACCGCCGGTCAGCACGTAGATGTTGTCGAAGATCCGGAAGGCGTCCAGGGTGCGGAAGAGCAGGGCGACCAGGATCGCCGGCTTCATCAGCGGCAGGATCACCAGTCGCAGCCGCTGCCCGAAGCTCGCGCCGTCGACCATCGCCGCCCGGACCGTCTCGTCCGGGACGAGGGCCAGGCCGGCGAGCAGCAGCAGCGCCATGAACGGGGTGGTCTTCCACACCTCCGCGAGGATGATCAGGCCCACGGCCGGCCACTGCTCCGTCAGCGGGGCGCTGCCCTCCGGCAGCAGGGCGGCCAGGTAGCCGGTGCCCGGGGTCCAGGCGTACTGCCAGGAGTAGGCCGCCACCACGGTGACGATCCCGTACGGCACCAGCACCGCGGTGCGCACCGTGCCGCGCCCGAAGAGCGTCCGGTGCATCACCAGCGCGAGCGCCAGGCCGAGCACCAGCTCGACCGCCACCGACACCACGGTGATCAGCACCGTGACGCCGAGCGCCTGCCACCAGAACGGCGAGGTCAGCACCGCGCCGTAGTTGGCGAGCCCGATCCAGTGCGCCTGCTCGGGGAAGCGCAGGTCGTAGCGCTGCAGGGACAGGTAGACGGCGTAGCCGATCGGGTAGGCGGTGACGCCGAGCATCACGATCACCGCGGGGGCGCACAGCAGCAGGCCCAGCCGGCGTTCCTGGCGGGCCCCGCGCGAGGGCCCGGCCGGTTGCGGTGCGGCCGCGGCGGCGGTCTCGGTGGACGGTGTCACGGGATCAGCCCCTTCGAGCCGAGGGCGTCCCGGATCTGCCCGCGGAGGTCGGCCACGTCCTTCTCCGGGTGGATGCCGGCGGGCGGGGAGAGGGTGTGCGAGATGGCGATGGAGACGTTCTGGTAGGCCGGGGTCTGCGGGCGCACGCTGGCGGAGTCGAGGGCGGCCAGCACGTCGGCGGCGAACGGGTAGCTGGCGGTGAGCTCGGCCGTCTCGTACAGGCTGCGCAGCGAGGGCGGCAGGCCGCCCTTCAGCGCGTTGGTGAGCTGGTTGTCCCGGTCGCGCAGGCAGAGGGTGGCCTCGGCGGCGAGGTCGGGGTGCCGGCTGTACGCGCCCACCGCGAGGTCGATCCCGCCGATGGTCACGCTGGCGGGGCGGTCGGCGCTCACCGCGGGGTACGGGGCCCAGCGGAAGTGCGGGAACAGCTCCGGCCGGTTGGCCTTCATCGAGGGGTAGACGAAGGGGTAGTTGAGTTCGAAGGCGGCCGTCCCGGACTCCATCGCGAGCCGGTTCTGGTCCTCCATCTGGTTCGGCAGCGAGGGGTCGGCGGCCACCGACGTCGCCAGGTCGTGCATCACCCCGGCGGCCGTGACGGCGGGCGCCCCGAGCGAGGGCGCCTGCGCGTCGGGGGTGAGGATCGTGCCGCCCGCGCTGGTGACCAGCGTGTTGAACCAGACCGTCAGCCCCTCGTACTGGGCGCCCTGGATCTCCACGAAGTGCGGCTTGCCCTCGGCGGCCAGCTGCTGCGCCCGGGAGAGCATCTCCGCCCACGTCCCGGGCGGGGTCGGCACCAGGTCGTCGCGGTACCAGAGCAGCTGGGTGTTGGAGTTGTACGGCACGGCGTACAGCCGGTCCCGCCAGGTCGCGGTCCGCACGGCCGCGTCGAGGGTGTCGGCGGTGGCCCGCGCGCGCATCTCCCCGGTCCACTCGCGGATCCAGCCGGCCTCGGCGAACTCGGCGGGCCAGGTGACGTCCAGGCCCAGGACGTCCACCTCGGTGTCGTGCGCCGCCATCCGGCGCACCAGTTGCTGGCGCTGGCCGTCGGCGCCGCGGGGCAGCTTGTTGTAGCGGATCGTGTAGCGGCCGCCGGACTGCTGCCCGCAGCGGTCGGCGGCCTGCTGGAGGGCGCCCGAGTCGTCCGGGAAGTTGTACCAGTTCAGGGTGACCGGGCCACCGCTCCCACCGCCCCCGCAGCCCACCAGGGCGGAGGCGAGCACGGCCAGTCCGGCGGCGGCGCTCGCCCACCGCGAGCGGAACGTGGGGACCCTCGGCATCGTTCTCCCGCGCTGGGACGGACCGGTCCGGCCGACCCTAGCCGGGCTCCCCCGGCCCGCCCCGGCCTCCCGGGCCGCCGGGCCGGGCGACCAGCCGGACGGCGGAACCGGGCCCCGGGCTCCCGGGAGGCGCCGGTCCGGGTCGGCACGGATACTGGCCGCACCGAAACCTCCGGAGGCTGGGACCGCACCGGAACCGAGGAGCACGCCGTGACCGGACCCGTCGTCGTCGGATTCGACGGCTCACCCGAGAGCCTGGCCGCCGCCGCCTGGGCCGCCCGCGAGGCGCAGCGCCGCGGCCTGCGCCTGGACGTCCTCCAGGCCTGGCCCCGACCGAAGCAGATCGCCCCCGGGAGCAGACCCGGCGACCACCCCGCGCTGGCGCAACTCGCCGAACGGGAGAGCGAGTTGCGCACCCTCGCGCCGACGGTGGAGGTCGCCGCCACCTCCGTGGCCGCCGATCCCGTCGAGGCGCTGGAGGCGGCCGCGCGCGGGGCCGCCCTGCTGGTGCTCGGCTCGCGCGGGCTGGGCACCCTGCGCGGCTTCCTGGTCGGCTCGGTGAGCCAGGAGGTGCTGCGCCGGGCGGACTGCCCGGTGGTGCTGGTCCGGGCCGGCGGGGACGAACCGGACGGCCCGGTGACGGTCGGCCTGGACCTGGCGCACCCGGCGGACGAGGTGCTGGCCTTCGCCTTCGAGGCCGCCGCCCTGCGCTCGGCGCCGCTGCGCGTCCTCCACGTCTGGTCCCCGCCGGCCGGCAGCGAGTACATGTCCTACGGGGCGATCGGCGGCCTGGAGGGCGAGGTCTCCGCCGTCGAGCGCAGCGGGCTCGACGGGGCCCTGGACCCCTGGCGGGCCCGGCACCCCGAGGTGACGGTGACCACCGACCTGATCCGCGGCAAGCCCGCCGTCGACCTGGTGGACGCCGCCGCGACGGCCCGGCTGCTGGTCGTCGGCCGCCGCGTCCGGCGGATGCCGCTGCGCCACCACCACCTCGGCCCGGTGGCGCACGCCGCGATCCACCACGTGCACTGCCCGGTCGCGGTCGTCCCGTACGGCTGACCGGGAGCCGGCCCGGGCGCGCTACAGTCCGGTGCCATGAGTGAGTCCGTACGCCCGCCCTTCGGAAACTTCGCCTCCGCCGTGGCCGCGCTGGACGCCGGCGCGGAGCTCGCCGCGCCCGTCGCCGACGCGCTGAAGAACTGGGACGACCAGGAGGCGGCCGCCTCGGTGCTCTACGTGGACAGCGATCCGCGGATGGCGGACACCGCCGTTTTCTGCGCGGCCTACGACACCCCGCCGGAGCTCTCGGCGAACTGTGTGGTGGTGGCCGCCAAGCGCGCCGGGGAGGTGACCCTGGCCGCGTGCCTGGCCCTGGCCACCACCCGGGTGGACGTGAACAAGGCCGTGCGCACCCACCTGGGGGCGCGCAAGGCGTCCTTCGCGCCGATGGACACCGCGGTCGAGCTGACCGGCATGGAGTACGGCGGGATCACCCCCGTCGGCCTGCCCGGCGACTGGCCGCTGCTGATCGACGAGGCGGTGGCCGCGGCCCCGTACGTGCTGGTCGGCAGCGGGCGGCGGCGGGGCAAGCTCATCCTGCCCGGGTGGGCGCTGGCGAAGCTGCCGGGCGCCCGGGTGCTGCCGGGTCTGGCCGGCTGACCGGCCCGGCGGCGCCCGGGCCCAGAGTCAGCGGGCCCAGAGTCAGCGGGCCCGGGGTCAGCGGGCCCAGAGTCAGCGGGCCCGGGGTCAGCGGGCCCGGGGGGCGAGGCCGACCGGGCAGACCACCGGGGTGCCGTGCACCGGGTCGGTGAGGATCACGCTCTCCACCCCGTACAGCTCGCGCACCAGCTCCGGGGTGACGATGTCGCGCGGCGCGCCCTGGGCGGCCACCTCGCCGTCGCGCATGGCCACCATGTGGTCGGCGTAGCGGCAGGCGGTGCTGAGGTCGTGCAGGACGAGGACGACGGTGCGGCCGCGCCCGGTCGTCAGGCCGCGCACCATCTCCAGCACCTCCAGGGCGTGGCCCATGTCCAGCGCCGAGGTGGGTTCGTCCAGCATCAGGATGTCGGTGTCCTGGGCGACGGCCATGGCGATCCAGGCGCGCTGGCGCTGGCCGCCGGAGAGGGTGTCCAGCGGACGGTCGGCCAGCTCGTGCAGGTCGGCGGCGGTGAGCGCGTGCTCGACCGCCTCGGCGTCGGCGGCGGACCACTGCCGCAGCAGGCCCTGGTGCGGCTGGCGGCCGTAGCGGACCAGGTCACGGACGGTCAGCCCGTCCGGGGCGGTGGCGGACTGCGGCAGCAGGCCGATGATCCGGGCGATCGCGCGGGTGGACAGCGACGTCAGCGGCTTGCCGTCGAGCAGCACGGCGCCGGAGCGCGGGGCGATGGTCCGGGCGAGGCCGCCGAGCAGGGTGGACTTGCCGCAGCCGTTCGGGCCGACGATGACGGTGACCTGCTGCCGCGGCAGTTCGAGGTCGAGCTCGCGGACCACGATGGTGCGGTCGTGGCCGAGGCTGAGCGCGCTGGTCGCCAGCCGGGGCGCTCCGGCGGCGGTCCCGTCGGGCGCGGTGGTCCCGTCGGTCGCGGTGGTCGCGGTACGGGCGGTCATGCGGTCCTCCGGGGACGGGTGGTGAGCAGCAGCCAGAGCAGGTACGGGCCGCCCACGACGGCGGTGACCAGGCCGGCCGGGACCTCGATCGGCGACAGGACGGTGCGGCCGATCAGGTCGGCGAGCAGGGTGAAGGCGGCTCCGGCGGCGGCCGAGGTGAGCACCGGAACGCAGCGCGGTCCGGCGATCCGGCGGGCGGCCTCGGGCGCGGCGAGCGCGATCATGCCGAGCGGTCCGGCGACGGCCACCGCCAGGCCCGCGCAGACCACGGCGACCACCAGGACGCCGACCCGCAGGCCGCGCACCCGGACGCCCAGCCCGGTGGCGACGGCGTCGGAGAAGCGCAGCAGCGACAGCCGGCGGCCGAGCAGCACGGCGGCGGGCAGGCAGACCAGCAGGCCGAGTCGGAGAAGGCCGACGGCGTCGGCGTCCCGGCTGTTGAGGGTGCCGACCGTCCAGGCGTACGCGGAGTTGGCGGCGTCGATGGCGGCGCGGGAGAGCATCAGGTTGGTCACCGCGCCGAAGACCGCGCCGATGCCGAGGCCGACGACCAGGAAGCGGTAGCCGTTGCGGCCGGCCCCGCCACCGAGGGCGAAGGCGAGCGAGGCGGCGGTGGCGGCGCCCACCAGGGCGGCGGCGGAGGGCAGCAGCTGGGTGGCGACGCCGGTGACGGAGGCGACGGCGAAGGCGGTGGCGCCGTCGTTGAAGCCGACGGTGTCCGGGGTGGCCAGCCGGTTCTGGGCGAGGGTCTGCATCAGGCAGCCCGCGACGCCGAGGGCGGCGCCGACGGCCAGTGCGGCCTCGGCGCGGGGCAGCCGCAGCTTCTCCACCAGCAGCACGTCGCGTGCGGTGCCGTCGCCGAAGGCGGCGCGCAGGGCGGTCACCGGGTCGAGGTTCGTCTCACCGACGGCCAGGCAGACGGCGGTCACCGCGACCACGACGAGCAGCAGGGCGGCGCCGCCGAGCAGCGGCCGGACCGGGACGAGCACCGAGCGGCCGCCGAGGGCGAGCAGCCGGGTGCCGGGCGGGGTCGGCAGCCGGGTCGCGGCCGATGGCGTGTCAGGGATCGCGGCGTTCTTCGCGGCGGCGGCTTTCGCGGTCTTCACGGTGGGGGTCACAGCGCGGGCATTCTGTGCGAGCGGACGACGGCGACCAGGACGGGGGCGCCGCACAGGGCGGTCATCACGCCGAGCGGCATCTCGTACGGGCGGGCCACCAGCCGGGAGGCCACGTCGGCGAGCAGCACGACGGCGGGCCCCAGCAGGGCGGAGACCACGAGCAGTCGGCGCAGGTCCGGGCCGACCAGGGCCCGGGCGGCGAAGGGCACCACCAGGCCGACGAAGGAGACCGGTCCGGCGATCGCGGTGGCGCCGCCGACCAGCAGGGCGACGGCGGTCACCGCGAGGGCGCGGGCCCGGCGGGGCTTGTGGCCGAGGCCGGTGGCGACGTCGTCGCCGAGGCCGAGCGCGGTCAGCGCCGGGCCGGAGAGCAGGGCCAGGACCAGACCGAGCAGCAGCACCGGCAGCACGGCCAGCAGTTGGTCGGTGCCGCGGCCGGCGACCGAGCCGATGGTCCAGAACCGGATCTCGTCGGCGGCCCGGGCGTCGGACAGCAGCAGGACCGAGGAGCCGGCGTTCATCAGTCCGCTCAGCGCCGCGCCGGCGAGCACCAGGCGGACGGGGTCGTCGCCGGCGCCGCGCAGCCGGGCCGCGCCGAGCGCCAGCAGGCAGCCGGCGGCGGCGCCCAGCACGGCGACGTACGGGCCGACGCTCGCGGCGCTGGCGCCGAGCACGATCGCGATCACCACGGCGAAGGAGGCGCCGGTGCTGACGCCGAGCAGGCCGGGCTCGGCCAGCGGGTTGCGGGCGGCGGCCTGCAGCACGGTGCCGGCCACGCCGAGCGCGAGCCCGACCGCGAGGGCCACGGCGGTCCGCGGGACGCGCAGGTGGAAGACGGTGAACCGGGAGTCGGAGTCGCCGTCACCGAGCAGGGTGGCGAACGCCCGTGACGGCCCCACGTCTCCCGCGCCGAGCAGCAGGCTCGCCAGCACGGCGAGCAGCAGTATCGCGCCGGCGGGCAGCAGTCCGCGCAGCAGGAGTGATCGGAATGTCACACCGGGCCTCCCCGTCAGGGCCTTACGTATGGTTAGGCTAACCTCAGAAAAACGGTTCGTCCGTAAACTACCATTCCTCGGAGAACACCCATGCTTGGCACCCGCTTTACCAAGGCCCTGCTCGGAACGGCCGTCGTCGGCGCCCTCGCCCTGGGCCTGACCGCGTGCGGCTCCTCGGGTTCCGGCAGCTCCGCGGGTGGCTCCGACTCCTCCTCCACCGCCGCCAAGGGCGGCAAGCGCAGCATCGACACCGCCTTCGGCGCCGTGGAGGTCCCGGCCGAGGCCAAGAAGGTCGTCGCCCTCAACGACACCTCGCTGGACACCGCCCTCGCACTCGGCGTCACCCCGGTGGGCACCAGCGCCAGCCGCGGCGGCACCACCGCCCCCGCCTACCTGAAGGCCGACGCCGTCCCGCTGGTCGCCACGGTCAAGGAGCCCAACATCGAGGCCATCCTCAAGGCCGGCCCCGACCTCATCCTGGCCTCCTCGGGCATCGAGAAGTCCCAGTACGAGAAGCTCTCCGCGGTGGCCCCGACCATCGTCCCCAAGGCCGGCGACTGGCGCTCGGTGCTCGCCGTGTACGGCGACGCCCTCGGCCACAAGGACGACCTGACCGCCAAGCTGGACGCGCTGGACAAGCGCGCCGCCAAGGCCGGCGAGGGCAAGACCGGCAGCGCCGTCGTGATGCGCTGGATGCCCAACGGGCCGATCGTGATGAACACCACCAACATGCCCGGCGACCTGCTGAAGAAGGCCGGCGCCGGCACCATGCCGATCGCCGACGGCCTGGGCGCCCAGCCCCACTCGGACCCGCTGTCCCTGGAGAACCTCAACAAGGCCGACGCCGACCGGGTGTTCGTCGCCACCCTGAACGCCGAGGGCGAGAAGGCCCTGGAGACCGCCCGCAAGCAGGAGGCGTTCACCCGCCTCAAGGCCGTCGGCACCAACCAGCTCATGGGCGCCGACGGCCAGGTGTGGAGCAGCAGCTCCGGCCCGATCGCGGCGGAGAAGGTCGTCGAGGACATCGAGAAGGCCTTCGGCGCGAAGTAGTCGCCCCGGCCGGGGAATTACCCCCCCCCCGAGCATTTTGAAGG